>USSR01000115.1 GCA_900557355.1 uncultured Bacteroides sp. | reverse complement strand
GACAGTTTGACAATAAAACAGGTACAAATCAATAGAAACGATCATAAAGTTTTTAATTGGGAAAAGCAAAGAATTTATAAAAAGAAAGAAAAAGTTTGCTGTTCCCTTCAGAATAAACATCTTTGTAACCGTGGTTACAGTAACCTCAGTTACTAATATAATTCACTGACTATGAGGTTTTATAATAGAGAGGAAGAACTGAAAAAACTGAAAGAGCTAAAATGAAAAAAGACCTTCTCCTTACAGTTTTATTCCTCTCACTAATATATTTACCCAGCGATCTAAAGCTCTTTCCATCAAATTTAACGAAGAACCGAATAACACAAAAGCATCCTATAGCTTACAACATACATATATTCATCTAACATTCAAATATTTATATTAATAGAGTATATTCCACCCAAGACAATATATCAAAATAATCTTTCATATACAATATAAATCTGCAACGTATAAAAGTAATTTAATGACAGGATAAAAAAGAAAAGATTAAGTTTTATCATTTTTCACAGAACAAACATGACCGTAACAAAGAAAACATACTGCAATAAAAGCCTTTTACAATTCTTTTACTATCATAGAGTTAGGTTACGGGAAAATCTCCGGATAAACCTTGTTTCGAGAAGTTTTTTTGTTACTTTTGCCGCAAACTAATATATTTCAGTGCAACGGGAATCTTATTATAATATGAAAGACATCACCTTATGGAACATCATGTTGAAAGGTGACACAAAGCCATTAGAGGTATTGTATAAGAGACATTACGAGCTTCTATTGAATTTTGGACTCAAATATGTTTCAGATGAAGAATTTGTTAAAGATTGCATTCAGGATCTTTTCGTGAAACTTTGCAGCAGCACCCGTTTGTCTCCCACCGATTATGTGCGTTCCTATCTGCTGACTTCTTTGAAAAACCTTCTATTCGATAAACTTTCATCTTTAAAATCCACCGAAGATATCAATGCGCTTCCCTTCGACTTAACGATAGAAGACACCTCACTGGAAGTCTTATTTAAGGATAATGATGAGGATATACAAATGATTAAAAATCTGCAAGAGGCTTATAAACAACTGTCCGAGAATCAACGGATGGCGATTTATCTTCGTTACATTAAAGGCTTATCCTATAGAGAAGTTGCAGCTGTCCTGGAGATTAATCCTCAATCTGCCATGAATTTAGTATCCCGCACACTGACGAGCCTTCGCTCTAAAATGACCTTGAAAGAATATCTCTTTTTCCTTCCTTTTTTTCTTTCTTAAATGCTACTATTTCCTTTGTCCGGTTCACCCAATTTGCTGAAGAAATCTTTTTCTGCAAAATAATGAAAGAAAAGTGAGTAGACTTTTTCTTTTCTCCCGTTTTAAATATAAAAGCAAAAAATGGAAGGCAAGAAAGCAAATATACATCAGGTGATACGCAAAGTAATTCTACATGTTCGGAAACAGGAGAGAAATGTCTCAACGACCGAACTGGATGAATCATGGAGACTTATCGAAAAACAAATCCATGCAACCAAAAAGAAAAAGTTGCATCAACGATTACTTTATGCGGCAACTTATTCATCAGTTGCCGCAATCCTGCTATGTATGTTTTGGCTGGGTAAACAGTTCATCTCTTATTACCATGCAGATGACAGCGCATTAGTCGATTTCGCATTGAAAATGCAGGCAGCCCCATTACAAGAAGATATTCTATTGTTGATACCGGGAGAAAAGAATATAGAAGTGAGTGATACCGATGCAAATATCATTTATTCGCAGAATGGTTTAGTGGTGGTCAACTCTGATACAGTCAATCAGATTCAGCCACAAAAGAAGAAGCCCGAATTCAACCAGCTGATAACCCCTAAAGGGAAAAGAACTCAATTGACTTTACCAGACGGAACTCATCTATGGGTGAATTCAGGAACACGGGTGATTTATCCAACTCATTTTGAAAGAGACCAGCGTGAAATTTATGTTGAAGGAGAAGTGTTCCTCGATGTACGCCGCAATGAAAAAGCCCCCTTCATAGTAAGAACTAAAGATTTTCAAGTACAGGTATTAGGTACTTCATTCAATATATCGGCATATTCATCGGAGAAAACGTCTTCCGTGGTGTTGGTGGAAGGAAGTGTGAATATAAAAAGCCACAATCAGCAACAGGTCAAACTCGCTCCGGGACAGCTGGTTAACATTCATAGCGACCAACTGGACACTCCTCAAAATGTAGATGTTGAGCCTTATATCTGTTGGATAAAGAATATCCTAATGTACACAGACGATTCTTTGGATAAGGTCTTTAGAAAATTAAATCTATACTATGGCAAAGAATTCGTATTGGATACGGAGGTGGAGAGAATGCAGGTTTCCGGAAAGCTGGATTTAAAAGATAAACTTGAAGACGTCTTACATACTATATCTTATTCTGCACCCATAGAATATAAAGAAGTGGGTGATAAAATATATGTGAGGAAGAAATAAGTATAGATCATTTATTGTTAAACCTTTATACGTAATATTATGAGAAACAAAAGTCCTTAAAAAGAAGGCTGAATGATAATTGCAGTATCATCCAGCCGAAAAATCAAACAACATTTAATTGTTTAATTTCTTAAAAACGTTGTAAATATATGAAAAATACCAGTAGCACATTTCTTACAAGGGTGAGAATGGCTCGCATATTATTTCTTTTTAGTGTTTGTTTTCTTTCTTTACACTCTTATGCGGCGAACATAGGAGCGTATGCTCAACAGAAAAACTTAACAATTGAAATGCGGAACAAAACAGTTAAGGAAGTACTTGATTATATAGAAAAAAACAGTGAATTTATCTTTTTCTATTATAGCAAAGCGATTGATACGAAACGTATAGTCAGTTTGTCTGTAAAGGACCAACCGATAACCGTTATTCTCGATCAGTTATTTAAGAATACAGATGTCCTGTATGAAATTAAAGACCGGCAGATTTCTCTGAAAAGAGAAGAGTTGCCTACAGAGCAACGTCCGCAGGATTCGAAACAACAAAAGCGCAAATTGGTAGGAACCGTTACGGATGCTTCTTCCAGCGATCCTTTGGTGGGGGTCAGTATTTCTGTAAAAAACTCCCCGGGAACAGGAACAATTACAGATTTAGATGGTAAGTTTTCAATAGAGGTTTCAAATAATACAGAGTTAACATTTTCTTATATCGGATACAAACAGCAGGTATTGAGTGTAGGCGATTTGGGAGTTTTGAAAGTGAAAATGCAATCGGACAACGAGGTGCTGGATGAAGTGGTGGTGGTAGGAGCCGGCACACAGAAAAAAGTATCCGTAACCGGTGCTATTTCCACTGTAAAAGGTGTAGAATTGCGTGCACCGAGTTCTTCACTGACCAATAATCTTACAGGAAAGCTGGCAGGTGTGGTATCGATGACAACCAGTGGAGAACCGGGTTCCGTATCCGATTTCTATATCAGGGGAATCGGAACATTCGGGGGACGTGCAACACCTTTAATTCTGATGGACGATATCGAAATTTCGAGTGGCGACCTTAATAATATCCCTACCGAATCGATCGCCAGCTTTTCAATCTTGAAGGATGCATCGGCAACTGCTATTTATGGCGCTCGCGGTGCTAATGGAGTGCTGCTTATCAAAACGAAAGACGGTATGGAAAACACGCGGGCACAGATAAATATCACGTTCGAAAATTCATTTCTAAGACCGGCAAACACGCTGAAGTTCGTCGATGGCCCTACGTTTATGAATATGTACAATGAAGCCTTGGTGACTCGTACTCCAAGCGCAACACCCAAATATTCGGATGACGTCATAGAATATACAAGGAGCGGAATCAATCCGTATGTTTATCCGAACGTGGATTGGTATGACCTGCTTTTCAAAAATTCTACCATGAACCAACGGGCAAACATTAATGTACAGGGAGGTAGTTCGAAGGTTACCTATTACATGAGTTTGCAAGCAAATCATGATAGCGGTATGCTCAACTCCCCCAAGCGTTACTCTTTTGACACGAACATCAACAGATGGGAGTACATTTTCCAAAGTAACATATCCTATAAGATGACTCCGACAACCACTGTCGAGCTACGCATGAACGACCAGATAGGATATGCCAAAGGACCGTCTTTTTCAACTTCCGACCTGTTCTATCTTACCTACAATACCAATCCGGTGGCATTTCCGGCATCTTTTCCGGCAGAAGAAGGTGACAAGCATATACGTTTCGGAGGGGCAATGCTTAGTGGAAATTCGATGTATAACAACCCTTATGCATATATGATAAATAATTTCAGAGGATCCAATCATAATACCATCAACACCTCTGTTCGTATTAATCAGAACTTTGATTTTGTGACAAAGGGACTTTCCGCCTCTATTCTGGTTAACTGGAAAAACTATTCAAACTCATCTTATACCAAATCACTTGCCCCCTATTACTATCGCGTACAGGATGGCAGTTGGAATGTCGATTCGCCCGACCTTTATGCATTGGAGCAACTGACTTCGGGATCTGAATATATATCCCAGTCGGATATAGAGCGCTACCAGGACAATACCTTTTATATGGACGGACGCATCAATTACAGCAGGCAGTTCGGCCGACATGCCGTATCGGGAATGTTGATGTATATGATGCGTGAATACAGATCCAGCGTATTACCCAACCGCAACCAAGGATTATCTGCCCGTATCACCTACGATTACAACCAGAAATATCTGGCCGAAATAAATTGCGGTTATAACGGAACGGAACGTCTGGTAGAAGGAGAACGGTTCGAGTTATTTCCCGCCATATCTTTAGGCTGGGTTATCAGTAACGAGGATTTCTGGACTCCACTGCGTTCAATTGTATCTTTCCTCAAGCTCCGGGGATCTTATGGACTGGTAGGCAGCGATGATACGGGAAAAAGTGCGGGAGCTGCCCACTTTCTCTATATAAATGATATAAAGCTCGACGATTTGGGTTATGGAACCGGACCTGATGGAAGTGTTGTCGCCAAAGGACCCAGCGTTTCATATTATGCTGTCAGAAATGCACATTGGGAAAGAGTGAAAAAGTTCGATATCGGTATAGACATGAATCTATTCAACCAGCTCAATATTGTTTTCGACTATTTTCATGACAAACGAGATCGCATCCTTCTCAAACGAGGTTCTTTTCCTAGACTATTAGGATACGCTAATGCTGTGCCATGGAGTAACATTGGTAAAGTAGACAATCGAGGTATCGAGCTGGCTGTCAATTGGCGAAAGAAAATCACCAATGATTTAAATATGGACCTGCGTTTCAATTTGACATATAATAAGAATAAATACATCTACAAAGATGAACCGGATTACCCTTACGTGTGGCAGTCGGAAACTGGTAAACCCTTGAGTAACACGATAGGATACATTGCCGAAGGGTTATTCAAAGACCAGGCGGATATAGAAATGAGCCCTTCGCAGGATGAATTGGGAAGTACGGTAATGCCAGGTGATATCAAATATCGCGATGTAAACGGTGATGGCAAAATAAATTCAAAAGATCAGGTTATGATTTCGCAATATGGCAATGTGCCGCGCATTCAGTATGGAATTGGGCTAGACATGACATATAAATCTTTCGATTTCGGAATGTTTTTCAATGGTTCTGCCCAACGGACAATCATGGTATCAGGCATTATGCCATTTCGCGGTGATGCTTCAACCGGTGATCGAAACGTGATGCAGTTTATCGCCAACGACTACTGGAGCGAAGCTAATCCGAATCCGGATGCGAAATTTCCACGATTAGGTATTACTGACAGTCAAGTGGCAAACAACTCTGTCAACAGCACCTACTGGATGCACAACGGACGTTTTATCCGCTTTAAAACCCTTGAACTCGGATATAGTTTTCCGTACTGCCGTGTTTATATCAATGGGGATAATCTGGCTGTGTGGAGTCCTTTTAAAGAGTGGGATCCGGAATTGTCATGGAATGCGTATCCTCTTCAACGGACTATCAATATTGGAGTGCAGCTAAAATTCTAAGTTCTATATAACCAAAATATAAAATATGAAAACCATTAAGATCATATCACGATTCATACTAAGTGTGACTGCCGCATGTTGCATGGCTTCTTGCAACTATCTGGACGTTGTCCCGGATGAAACAGCCGACTTGCCCGACGCAATGAAAGACAGAGCTTCCACATTGGGTTTCCTTCATTCATGTTATACTTATTTCGAGTGGTTTTACACAGTTGAAAACTCATTCATCAACTCGACCGATGAATATGCCCGCCCCTTACTATGGGCTGACGACGGACAGAAAGCGGCATGGAACCAGCTTTCTCCTTCCAGTCAAACCGCCCCGTGGAATAGTTGTTACGATGGAATAGGACGATGCCATCTATTCATGGATCAGCTTGACAAGAGCAATCCGACGGGAGTAACCGAGAGCGATAAAAGACGCTGGAAAGCCGAAGCTTTGTTCTGTCGGGCACTCTATCATTTTATGTTACTAGAGTCATACGGACCTATACCATTAGTGACTGAACATTACAATCAAAACCTTGACAAAAAGGATTTTCCGGGCAGATCGCATTTCGATGTATGTGTAGACTCCATAGCTGAATGGTTTGACCGGGCTGCCTTCGAATTGCCGCCAACAGTACAGAACAGCGAACTGGGACGTGCTACTTCAACAGCTTGCAAAGCCTTAAAAGCGCGATTGTTGGTTTATGCCGCCTCCCCCCTGTGGAATGGCTCATTCCCTTATTCAAACTGGAAGAACACTAACTTTGAAACTCCGGGATATGGAAAGGAGTTAGTCAGCAGAACATACGATGAAAACAAATGGGAACGCGCCCTGACAGCTTGCAACGAGGCTCTTGATTGGGCACTGACTCAAGGTAACCGCAAACTGTTCGACCTTGCCACTTCCACCAGTATCAGAATAAACCAAGGAGTTCCATTGCCTAATATAGAGGGGGTTGATGACCAGTTTAAAGAGTCGGTAATGCTCATGCGTTACCTCAATACGACACGTGAGACTGATGGCAATAAAGAAGTAATCTTTGCCATCGGAAGCGGTGACAACTATGGCATCTATTCACAAATACCTCATGGCGTCACCACTTACAACGGCTCTCCTGTAGGAGGATGGGGAGGTATTGCTGTTTTCTTGAACTCTGTTGAAAGATTTTATACAAAGAATGGAAAATTGCCCCAATACGATCATACTTTTCCCGATAAATCGGACTGGTTTGAATCGGCAGGTCTGTCTAATCCGGATATCATAAAACTGAATGTCAATCGTGAACCGCGTTTCTATGCATGGGTTTGTTACGATGGAGGTGAATATAGTTCGTTCATAGCCGATGGCTCACCACTGATACTTGAAGCGCGTAACTCGCAAAAACATGGGTACAACCCTGACAGATATAATAGAGATAATAATGCAACCGGATATTTCTCCAAAAAGAGAATACAACCAAACTTCCAATGGCGCTCTCAAGATAATGGCAATAATTATGCTCATACTCCACTGGCAGTCATACGTTTGGCGGAATTATACCTCAATCTGGCGGAATGTCATGCTGCATTGAACAGCAAACAAGATGTCTTGGACAACCTGAACATTGTTCGTAATCGTGCAGGTATTCCCGATTTAGAATTATCTGACATAAACTCTGATATGAGTTTAATGGATTGGGTGCGCAGTGAACGTTATGCTGAATTATGGTTTGAAGGACACCGCTATTTTGATGCCCGGCGTTGGACAATTGCTCCGGAGGTATTCAAAGCCGGTGTCCGTGAAGGTCTTAATGCCATCGCAAAAAAAGATCCATCGTTCCGTGAGTTTAACCAAAGAGTAAAGGTGGACCAACCTTTTATGTGGAACAACAAAATGTATCTTCTTCCGATCAATGACTCGGAGATATACAGCAATCCCCAACTAGTACAATCGCCCGAATATTAATTTAGAATTACCAGAATTATGAAAACGATATTATTGAAATTAATTTTAATACTTGGTGTATGTCAGATTGTATATTCATGTAGCAACGAATATTCGAATGATAAGTTATTCCCTGAAGAATATCACAAAATATTGTATTTCAAGAACGAGGGCAAGCATATATTTAGTTGGCAGGCTTCTGAAAATACGGTCGAAGAGCCTCTTCTGGTTATTAAGGCAGGAAGTGACCCGTCTTTGACTGCAACGGTTAACGTGCGTGCATTGACACAACAGGAAATCGATGAAAATTATAGCCAGCCCGAAAATCAAAGTTACAAGACAATAACGCCTGATGCATATTCATTTAAAGACGGAGTTCACGAACTAACGTTTGCAACTAACGAGACGTCGAAATATCTTTATCTGAATTTTGATGTAGCTAAAATATATCAGTTAATCAAATCGGCACCTGGATCTAAACTTGTTTTGGCACTCCAGTTGGAAAGTACAGAAGAGGGTATTGTGAATGTTGAAATGAACCGGGTCTTATATGTTTTTGATATAAACGGGCAGCAAGTGGAATGGGGAAAAAAGGATATACAGATTGAAAGTGCGACATATAGTTCAATGAGTGTAAAACTCAAAGCCGAAATTGCAGATAATATATCCAATTTCTCTTGCGGACTCGATTTCTCACAAAACGCGCAACTGGTGTCTGCATATAATGATTTTCATTCAACCAATTATGAAGCGCTTCCCGCAGGAGCCTACCATGTGAATGATTTTTCTTTTGCAAATGGCAATGATGATGCTACAACGACATTGACAGTAGCAAGTTCAACATTGCAAAAAGATAAGCACTATCTTCTTCCGTTGAAGTTTGCAGCCCCCTCGTCCCCACAAATAGAGGTATCGGACGAGATTTATTACCTGACTGTTGTGGTACCTGCTGATCCACAAGTCATTCCCGACAACAGAGAATGGAAAATATTGCTATGCAACAGCGACCAGAAGATGGAGAATCCCTCATCAACGGATGGGGATAATATCGGAGCCGGAGCCATCATAGATGGAATTTTCGACAATCACTGGCATTCGAGTTATTGGGGAAAAGATGTCAATGGATTCAATAATAAAGATGACTACCACTATGGCTTCACAGATTATCATTGTTTTGATGGAATGAGAACACCTATCACAATTGTCATAGATATGAAGAATTCAATAGAAGTAAGCGATATCGGACTGACTCAACGAAGAGATAACGCGAACATTAAGAAGATAGATTTCTATGTTTCGGACGATCCTCTATTTTTATTCAAAACGATTGCCGATGGAGGAACATCTGCTGATTACTCGGCTGTGGCACTAAATAACTGGACGCTTCTCTTTTCTAAAGAGAACGCTCCACGACAGAATGAAACCATCTGGTTCGGTGACAGTGAGACGATAACGCCACAAAAGGGACGATTCCTGAAAATTGTAATTTCCAGTGCATACAACGATCCCTATGGGCTCAATGGTGTGGATTACATCGTTGTCGGTATGGCCGAATTGCAAGTAAAACAACTTTCTACAATGATTGGAAAAATAATTCAATAAGATGAAACACAGATTTAATTTTTTAACACTTTTGCTGGTATTGTTTACAATACCAGCAGGTATCTTTGCCAGAGAAAGCAAATTCACAAAGCGAGGCAGCGGACCATTGTTTTGGAATATGTACCAATACAATTTCCGGTATGGAACATCAATGCCTGAAGATGTTTGGAAAAAGAATATCGACTGGCTTGCCGAGGAGTTTTTACCTTATGGATATGATATGGCAGCTACTGACGGTTGGTTATTTAACCTCAATTCTATAGATCAATATGGTTATCTGACCAAATATGACAGTTCGTGGACATACGGACTGAAGTATTGGGGCGATTATCTCAAAAGTAAAGGCATGAGATTCGGATTCTATTTCAACCCATTATGGGTACCTAAAGCTGCCTATGTGCAGAATAATAATATCAAAGGAACTTCCATTCCGATAACTGACGTGGTAGGCACTACAAAGTTTGAAGATCACCTGTACTGGATAGATACTGACAAACCAGGAGCGGAACAGTGGGTGAAAGGCTGTATCAGAACAATGATAGATCAGGGAATAGAGTTGCTGAAGATAGACTTTCTTGGTTACTATGAACGGGATTACGGAACCAATAGATACATCAAGGCATTGAAATGGATGGCTGAAGAAGCCGGAGATGAAATGTTGCTTAGTTACTCTGTTCCTAATTGTCGCAACGATGCCCGCAACGAGATTATTTATGCGGATATGATTCGCATAAGTACTGACTGTGACGGTGGCGGATGGTGGTTTATCAGCGACAAAGAGCGCGGACAGGTTAACGAAAGCGGACAAGGTGATAAATACCGAAGTGCTTTTGATGGATTAATCGGATGGGCTGATATTATCGGGGTGAAAGGACAAACTATAATGGATCCCGATTTTGTTCAACTCAACACATTGGCAAGCGATGCCGAAAGAGAGTTTCATATCTCAATGTTGCTGGTTAGCGGTTCTCCAATTGGTATCACCGATCAATATAATACGATTGGTGATTGCGCCAAATTCTACAAAAACACAGAGATGCTGGAATTGAATAAACTCGGTTTTGTAGGTAAGCCACTTAGTACCAGTATATGGGATAAACAAAACAGTTCGAGATGGATAGGACAACTTCCTGATGGAGATTGGATTGTCGGGCTGTTCAATAGAGAATCGACAGTGCTTGAATATGGTATTGATTTTGAAAAGGAACTGGGAATTAAAGGTGGAAAGGTGAAGAATGTACGTGATTTGTGGCTGCATCAGGATTTAGGCGCAATGTCGGGCCGATACTCGGTGCGACTTGAACCACATTCATGTAAGGTTTTACGTATCAAACCCAATTCAAAGAGATACAAAGCGGCTGTTGCCTCACTCAGAAATGGTGCAGTTATAAATAGATAATGATTATGAAAGGATACCCTCAATATTTATGGTTTGTAGTTCTCGCCCTATTACTGGTTTGCACAGGTTGTAGCAATGAGGGTGAGACAGAAGACGATAACAACCAGCATGTTAAAGTCGAAGGCTTTTATGTCAAAGGGCTTGAAAACGTAAATGCATGTGTTGAGTTTGATGTAGAGGTTGATGCCGCCGGTACATATACATTGCATGTCATGGGCTACAACTATTCCAAAGGGACAGCTACGTGTAGCTTATATGTCAACGGTCAAAAACAATCGCAACTTGGATTTCAGGAACAATCCAACTGGAGCGAAAAAGTAGTTCAGGTATCGTTGGCAGCCGGCATAAATCAAATAGCCTTTCAACGGGACGCTGGTGATAACGGACAGTTTTATCTCGATTACATAGAAATAGACTAATAGTATGTTTACCAGAAAGATGAAAATCGTTTTATTGCTTTTTGTATTGTTCTGCCTTGCAGATAATGCTAATGCTACACCTCGCTGGCGTATCCTGGATAGTGGAGCGATAGAATGGCAGATAGACGGTCGGCTCCCCCATTATGACCATATTGAAATGAGCGGTTTAAAGGTTTCAGCGGTATTACGTTATGGCGTAAACGGCGATGGGCAATTTGTGATGGAACGTTCAATGATATGGCCTATGTTGCGGACGATACCCAACAATACACATGCAAGCCTGATGCAACGATTTGCAATTGATTACGCTTCTTTGTTGTTAGTTAATGGTATGGCTCTCAACAATGAAAAAGTGAAATCGATATGTATCGACGGACGACTCACGGTAGTAAGCCTTTTTGCTATTGGATACCAGAATACAGGTACGGCACGCAATAGAGAGCCAGTACCTGTAGTCGAACTTACGAGATCATTCTTTCCTTCAACAGACAAACCGATGCTTTGTGAACGTTATACGGTCAAGAATATCTCATCAAAACCTATTTCTGTTATTGTACCTTTTCAAAAAGCCGTTTACAAAACCGATCCTGTAAAAGGAGTGGATGGATCATACACTATAGTTACCTCTATACAAAATAAGGAAGACTGTTTATACACTATTGCTCCTAAAGAATCATTGACTTTCGACGCTTCTGTTCAGGCTTATAAAAAAGGAGAGAAAGAATTGATAGTCGATATAGCAGACGAGGAACATAAACGAATGGCCTTTGTCGACAAGATATGGAACAATCTTAGCTTTGTCTCCCCTGATCCGGTAGTAAATACAGCATTTGCTTTTGCTAAAGTAAGAGCAGCAGAGAGTATCTTTGCTACCGGAGGAGGATTCATGCACAGTCCTGGAGGAGAATCATATTATGCAGCTGTTTGGGCGAATGACCAAGCGGAGTATGCCAATCCTTTCTTTCCCTTTTTGGGTTATGATATCGGAAACGCGTCCGCATTAAACTCATTCAGGCTTTTTGCCCGCTTCATGAATTCTGATTACAAACCCATACCCAGCTCTATCATTGCCGAGGGGAAGGATACCTGGAACGGGGCTGGCGATCGTGGCGATGCAGCGATGATAGCTTATGGGGCCGCCCGTTATGCACTAGCCAAAGCAGATAAAAAGGAAGCACAAGAGTTATGGCCCTTGATTGAGTGGTGTCTGGAATACTGCAAAAGAAAAATAAATGCTTCCGGAATTGTGACTTCAGATGCTGATGAGCTTGAAGGACGCTTTCCAGCAGGTAACGCAAACCTTTGTACATCAAGTTTGTATTATGACGCTCTGGTATCGGCAAGCTATCTTGCCAAAGAACTTGGCAAGCAGTCTTCTGTTTCAAAAGAATATGCCCGGCAGGCGAAAGTATTAAAAAATAATATAAACAATTATTTTGGTAGCCGTATAGAAGGGTTCGACAGTTACCGCTATTATGAAGGCAATGATATTTTACGTTCATGGATAGCTATCCCTCTGACAGTCGGGATCTTTGAAAAGAAGACAGGAACCGTCGAAGCATTATTCTCTCCCCGTTTGTGGAGCAAAGACGGCTTATTGACACAAGCCGGAACAGATACTTTCTGGGACAGATCTACTCTTTACGCTCTACGAGGAGTGTATAGCGCAGGAGCAAGGGAGAGGGCAATGGAACACATGGCATATTACTCACAGCAACGCCTGCTTGGGGAACATGTTCCATATCCTATCGAGGCCTGGCCCGAAGGAAACCAACGGCATTTGTCAGCCGAAAGTGCTTTGTATTGCCGTATAGTAACCGAAGGTATTTTTGGTATTCGTCCGACAGGATTTAATTCATTCTCACTCTGTCCACAACTACCTGATAAATGGAATTCGATGAGATTGAATAATGTTTCGGCATTTGCATTTTCGCCGTTTGATATAATCGTTGAACGACAAGGAAATAAAATAAAGACCTATGTGCTACGTAATGGAAAGCCCGTGAAAACATATCACACAGAGAATGGGAAAGATATAAATATTACCTTCTAAAATGGCTTTTATTTAGATATGGACTATGCGGATTCCTACTCCTGATTTTAACTAAATCCGTATTCATCCGTGTAATCCATATCTAATCAATATCATTGTTGGTTTTCTTCTCGGTCTATCCGAATAAACTTCAGAAGTCGTTCTACCGCTTCTTCTTCAGGAATATTTTTCTCCACACACACCTTG
>USSR01000114.1 GCA_900557355.1 uncultured Bacteroides sp. | reverse complement strand
GATGGGGCTGGGGTTGGCTCCCCCCTTTTCGTTTATTATCTAATCGGTGTTATCAGATAAACTGTCCGTCTTCGTTGATCTTAACTTTCACTTCCTTTTCGCCTTGCTCCAGCTCTATCCAGTAGTAGTTCCCGGCAGGAGTTTCAAAATATTCGGCATCATCTACTACATAGCCGCTATATTGTGACGCTTTAATGGCATCTGTTACTTTTACTGGAAGTACATATACATCCCATGAGGTGGAAATCCATTCATAGTTTGTACTAAGCAATACTTCTTTACTTTGATTTTCGTGTATGATGTCCACTTCAATCATTCCTTTCTCCTGCTCAATCTCAATAATACGGGCGTTAGGATAATTCTTCTGTATAAGTTCTGTTACGGCAGTAACCATATTGGATGGAGCATCCGGCAGCAATGATTCATTATTGCCGTTACCGTCATCATTTACGGCTTTAATAAGAATTCCGTCTGCTGAATAATGTAAGTCCATATCTATATCCTGTGCAGATTCCACTTCTATGATGTAGATAACCTCTTTTTCGGTTCCTGCACGTTCAATGCGTTCCACTTCATTATCTTTTTGCCAAGTGGCGTATTCACTGCTCTCAAAGGAGGTCCTTACTGCTTGTGGAATGGCACTATATGGCATTTCTGTCTCCGTCATATGCCACGAACCATCTGCCTTGTACCAAGCTTCTGTTTTATATCCGTTGTCACTCTTGTTATTGAATTCAGCTTTGTAATATTGCTCTTGCGAGACAGTTTTTGTTTCCCAACTCAGGTTAGCGGTGTTAGAAAAACTACTATCGAATGCCGTGCGTACAGCTTCGGGAACTTTAGAACTTGGGAGATCGTCATCGTCATCACTGCAGCTTTGTAGGCTTAACATCCCCATAACTAATAGGGCTAAATACATTTTCAATTTCATAGTTACTTATTTTTTAGAGTTTCTGATTATTGTTGATTTTATTGCAAAGATGACGGGCAATTCTGGAAGAAATTGGGAATTTGCCTCCAAAAGTGGATAATAAATTCTATATTTGCGATTTTAACATTAAAAAGAGCAGATTGCTAATGAATTTATACTGATTATGGTACAGAAATTGGAAACACACACCCGTATTGACGTAGCTGACGTGCTGCGTGGACTCGCCGTTATGGGCATCATTGTATTACACTCCATCGAACACTTTAATTTCTATTCATTTCCTGATACAAGTACTCAATGTGCATGGCTTAACTTTTCTGATAAAGCCATTTGGGACGGACTCTTTTTCATGTTCGGAGGAAAGGCTTACGCTGTGTTTGCTTTACTTTTTGGTTTTAGTTTCTTCATCCAGGATAATAACCAGCGTATGCGTGGCAATGATTTTCGTTTGCGTTTTTGCTGGCGATTGATCTTATTGTTCATTCTTGGTAATATAAATGCAGCTTTTTTCACGGCCGAAGTATTGGTGCTCTATTCGTTAGTCGGATTCATCTTACCACTTACCTGCAGGCTGAAAGATAAATGGTTGTTTATTCTGGCATGTGTACTTTTGATACAACCATTACCACTTTATTATGTGATATGTGCCTGCATAGATCCTTCTTTTGTGACTCCCTCTATTCCGACAGGTAGTTACTGGAAAGCTGCTTTTCAAGTGCAGAGTCACGGCACTTTCCTTGAAACTCTGCGTGTGAATTTATGGGAAGGGCAGATTGCCAGTCTTGCATGGGCTTGGGATCACGGACGTGTATTCCAGACTGCCGCTCTTTTCCTGTTCGGCTTGCTGATAGGACGTCGGGGACTTTTCCTGAAGGAAAATCTGAAATTCTGGAATAAGGTACTTTGTGGCGCTCTTATCGCTTTCTTCCCCCTATATGGATTGGGTAATATGTTGCCGGGTTTCATCGTTAGTAAGTCTATTCTTACTCCTTTGTTACTAATCATAACTTCCTTGTCCAAATTTGCATTTATGCTGATATTGGTGTCGGGTGTTATCTTTGCTTTCTATCGGACAAACCTGCATGACTGGTTGATGAAGATTACTCCTTACGGTAAGATGAGTCTTACAAATTATATTACTCAGAGTATTATCGGTTCGTTGTTGTTCTATAATTGGGGTCTTGCACTTCACTCTCAGTTGGGTATAACAGCCAGCTTCCTGGTAGGAGTAGTGCTCTTCATCGTGCAGCTTGCTTTCTGCCGTTGGTGGATGAGCCGTCATGCACACGGTCCGCTGGAATACTTGTGGAAACGAGCGACTTGGTTGAAATAAAAGATTTTTTATAGATATTTTTCCCACAGATAGCGGAGCGGACTGAGTAGACGTGCAGTTACGCTCCGTTCGTCTGTCATGACCTCTGCTGTGCCGGAAAGTTCTCCTTTAAAGTCCAACTGCTTGCCATATGAGGTGCATAAATTTTGTGGCAGACTTACCGTGACAGTGTACATATTGTCCTCGCTTGCTAATAGTGAAACAGACAGCACTTCTCCGGTGAGGAAGCCGAATTCCATGTATGGATACCCTGTCACACTGATATTCACTCTTTGTCCGGGGCATACTTTGCCTGATCCGCTGACGGGTAATTTTATTTTTCCTATAATGTCACCGGGAGTAGAGGCTACAATAGAGAACACTTTATCTCCCGCATTGACATTCTGGTTCTTCTGCCAGATATTATTGTAAGATAATATACCACTGGCAGGGCTGGTAAAGAGATATCCCAACTCCCAATCGCTGATGCTTACCTGTAAATCATTGAGGGCTGATTTTAACGAAGTGCTTATTGTATTGGCTTCCCGATTACGTTCCATACGGATTTCTACAATATTCTGTTGTAATTGCGCCTCTTGTATTCTGGCAGATGAAAGTGAAGTCATTAGTTGCTCTCTCCCTTGCCTGCGATTCAGATAGGTTTGTTGTGCTTCTTCATAATCAGCTTTCGATATTAATCCTTTGTCGAAGAGTTTCTTTTCCCGGCTATGGGTAGCGGAAGCTATCTGTACCTGTTCTTCATCAAGTTCTGCTTGTTTATTCAGATGCCGGATGTACTTCTGATACTCTTGCAGTTCTTTGCAGGCGGCCTGCTCTTTCTGGGCGTAGAGGTCTATCGACAGAAAATTACGATAATCTGTCAAGCATTTGATGAAAGAGGCATAAGCATTCTGAATGTTTCCGAGTTCCGGTTTCTCTGGAAACACGGTTTGGCAGATACAACTATCCGTCAGAATGAAAGAAGTAATCCTTTCTTTCAGTTCCAATACATGGGCAGTGATGGCAGGATTCTCCAGTACAGCTATGATATCTCCTGCTTTTATGGTTTCACGGTCTTTTCGATATACCTCCTGAATTTTTCCACTTCCTCTTGCCACGATCCATACGGGTGGATGCTCTGTGGTAATGGTGATTTCTGCACTTACGATATCCGGATATTTGAAGAAGCAGCCCCCGATGAAGAGCAATGCCAGCACTCCGAAGAATGCTGTTATTCCCCATCTGATTAATGCGTGTGGCGGGCGTGTCAATATCTCCTGCACCTCCTCACACCTTAATTCTATGTCTTTTTCTTCTTTCTTCTTCATAACTCTTAACTCTCCATTCTCAACTCTCCACTTATTAAAGTTCCAATTGGTTCTTCACCAGCTTGTAATATCTTCCTTCCAGAGCAATCAGCGCTTCATGCGTTCCGGTCTCTGCTATCCTGCCCTGTTCTATGACGATGATTTGTTCCGCATTCCTTACGGTGCTCAACCGGTGGGCTACCACTACGGATGTCCTGCCTTTGAAGAAGGTTTGCAGGTTGTTCATGATAGTGCGTTCGTTGTTGGCATCCAGTGCATTGGTTGCTTCGTCGAAGAAGATGAATTCCGGGTCTTTGTACACGGCGCGGGCTATGAGTATGCGTTGTTTCTGTCCCTGACTTAATCCGTGCCCTTCCTGTCCTATCTTAGTATTGTATGCTAAAGGCAATTCTTCTATGAAATCGTGTATATTTGCCACTTCAGCAGCATGGCGCAGACGTTTCTTGTCGATATGCTCTACTCCGGGTGCAATGTTACCGGCAATACTGTCGGAGAAGATGAAACCATCCTGCATTACTACGCCGCACCGCTTGCGCCACTCGCGAATACTGTAACTTCCCAGTGGAGTATCCCCGATGAAGATATCGCCGCTTGCGGGTGGGTAGAATCCTAACAGTAGTTTAACGAGTGTTGTCTTTCCGCTTCCGCTCATACCCACGATGGCCGTTTGCATGCCCGGCGGAATCACTAGGTTGATGTCGTCCAGCGTCGGGTATTCGCTTAGCGGATCATATTTGAAGTTAAGGTTTTGGAGTCTTATTTCTTTCCCTTCCGGTATTTCCCGCAGCAATTCACGGGTGGGGTCTTCCTCATCCGGTTTGTCGCGCACTTCGCTGAGGCGGTCCATGCTGAGCCGTGCGTCCTGCATATCGCGGGCAAAAGCGATGAGCTCATTTACCGGACTGTTCAACTGTCCGATGATGTATTGCACGGACAGCATCATACCCAGTGTCATTTCCCCTTTCACTACCAAGCTCGCTACGAGTGCGGTAATCAGCAAGTTCTTGCTTTGATTAATCAGCACCGCTCCCGAATCCTGATACTGTCGCAGGGCAAGGCTTTTGATGTTTACTTTGAATAGCTTCGCTTGTATTCGCTCCCATTCCCAGCGCTTCTGTTGTTCGCAGGCACTGAGTTTAATCTCCTGCATGCCGTTCACTAATTGCACTACCGTACTTTGATTGGCACTCTGCTGGGCAAAACGCTTGTGATCCAGTTCGGCGCGCTTCTTCATGAATAGCCAGACGTATGCCACGTATAGGGCACTTCCGCCCATGAAGATAAGGAATATCATGCCACTGTACACCAGCAGTACAATGCCGAAGATGATAATATTGAATACGGAAAAGATAACGCTAAGGCTACTTCCCGTCAGGAAATCCTGTATGCGCTTGTGGTCGTTGATGCGTTGCAGGATGTCTCCTGTCATTTTGCTGTCGAAGTAGCTGATAGGCATCTTCATTAGCTTGATAAGGAAGTCTGATATGAGGGCGATGTTGATGCGTGTGCCCAGATGTAGCAATATCCAGCCCCGTATGAAATCTACGGCACTGCTGCTGAAAGACAGCATCAACTGGGCAATCAGCACCAGATAGATAAAACCGAGATTCTGGTTGTTGATGCCGAAGTCTACTACCGATTGTGTGAGGAAGGGTAACATGAGCTGTATCATACTGCCCAGTAGCAGACCTAAAAGCAGTTGCCCCACCAACCCCCGGTACGGGCGGAGATAGGAGTAGAGGAAGCTAAAGCCTTTGCGATTCACTTCGTCTCCCTCGTCCTCTATTGTATAAAATTCGGGTGTGGGCTCCAGCAACAACGCCACACCTGTGTCTTCTTCGTTCTTTCGGGAACTCAGCCAGCAATTACAAAATTCTTCTTTGGTGTATTTTAGCTTTCCTGCACCGGGGTCGGCCACCCAAACATGCTTGTCGTTGAGCTTATATACTACGACAAAGTGCTGCTGGTTCCAATGTATGATGCAGGGTAAAGGAGCTTCCTGTAGCTTTTCATAACCCACTTGTACGCAAATGCTGCGAAAACCAATCTTTTCTGCCGCTTCGCTGATACCAAGCATGGATACCCCTTCACGGGTGATGAATGACTTTTCCCTTAACCCTTCCAACGAATAACGTTTGCCATAGAAGGCGGCTACCATGCGGAGGCAGGTGGGGCCGCAGTCCATGGCGTCATGCTGAGGATAGTAAGGAACAAATGTCATTGCATTATCTTATCTAATACTTCTTTTAAATCTGAAATATGGCTGGGACGTGGTAAATTCTTATGCAGAATTTTACCATCTGAGTTAAGCAATATGTATCGGGGTATTGTGAATTCATCACTTCCATATATTTGTTTCTGAATACTCTTTTGTAATTCGGAGGCTGCCAGTAAGTGAAAGCCGCTTAATTTGTAATTATTGATGCATTGTTGCCAACTGTCTTTTTGTGTGGAACTATCGATAGATATATATACTACAGATATGTCTTTATAAGTACTTAGTAGTTCATTCAACTCTTTTTTATACTTGAATTCATGTCTACATGGCATACACCAACTTGCCCATAAATCAATGAATATATATTTGTTTTTAAGCTCCGATATAGTTCTGAGTTGTGATAAGGAATCTATGTTCTGTTTGATGTACGAGCAAAAGAAGTCTTTTGAATCTTCTTCATTTCGGCTTTTATCATTAATAATAGCGGTATATTGACTATCAGGGAATTTCTCATTGAAATATTTTCGGACTTTAGGAAGGTTCATTACTGGCGTGTTGCGTTCCAATTGGCGGAGATATGCTTTCCCCAATAAAACAGGATGCATATCTATAGGTGCATATAAAATATTTCTATAAGGTCCGAATATGTTTTCCTCACATTCTTCTGGTGCTTCTTCCCCGTAGTAGAACACCAGATATTGGGAGACGAATAAATCATAATCATATTTTAATGTTTCCCGGCTAAGTAGTGCAGTGGTTTTAAATAGATTATCTATTTGATTGACTATTTCTGTACTATCTTTAATAGCAGTGACTTTATAATCTTCTATCTCTAATATACTTCTTAGGAGCAAAATTAGATAGCTGTTGTATTGTAGTAGAATTTCTTTTCCTAATTTATCGATAAAGTCCTGAGACGTGGTTGTGCTTAGTGGTATTTCGTTTATGGTTTTCATTGTCGGAAGAATGATATTCTTCTGTATTTCCGGTATAATCGTGTTGAATTCTCTTTTTTGCCCAACATATTCGTTTATTAGTTCTTCCATTGGTCCCATATAGAGGTCATAATGGGAGGCGTTGGTGAATTTGTCCTGTAAGTATTCTAATCCATCTTGATTGCTTCCTTCAAATGTTATTTGTTTATTATTGATGTGTATCTTTAAAGAGTCAGATGGAAAAAGAATAACCTCACATTTCGTTCCTTGTGAGAATTGGCAATATATAAAATTAAATGAGACGATGTCTGTACTATAAATACATGGCTTATTTGTTGTAACTTTAAGTATTGTTGTTGGTAGTTGATTATTGTATCCTCCATCTATAGGCTCATAGATAGAAATTTCGCAATCTTGTTCTGTCGAAAATAGAATAGTTGCGTTTTGCGCATGACCACTTATTGGTAATAAGAGCATGAAAAAAAGAGAGAAGAGTTTGTATTTCATAATTATCTGTTTAAAAAGGGGGATGTGCCAGAAGTTATTTAGTATATCACAAACAAATAATTGTTTATCTACATACTGTGTAACTTTTGGCACACTCTCTTTAAGAGTTTTTACTTAGGATCGTCTACTGCTTGCTACAAGCCCAGTCGCCGCCATTACATCTTTTGGCCATTACATTTGCAACATTTACTGTCTCATTTACTATTATGGTAAATGTTGAACCACCTGCGCAATGACAGTTTTCTACATGTCCGGCTCCTCCTCCTCGGAGTCCATTCATAGCCACTTTGCGTAATTGAAATTTTAGAAATTCTTCTTTCATATCATTTAGCATTTTAAGTGAAATAACTTGAGTGATATTTTGCAACCGTCACTCTTATCGGCTATTGTGTCTCGAGAACAATATCTTTATGTTAATACATACTTTAGATTTTCTATCTGATATATGTATGGTAAGTAATGTTTATTTGCAATTATAGTGGGCGTTTCATTTATTTGTTGTTGTAAGCAATATAACTGTTGTTGTTTCCATATTTCCTTCGATTTATTCGTTATACGATTAGGGTTTTCTATGTGGTGGTTTTTGTGCCATTTTAATAATGAATCCATGGCCTTTTTCCAACCTTCTGTAAGATAGATTGAGATTATTATTAGTGCAACTTGTTTCCCCGTGTCATCTCCCGGGAAAGTCAATAGCACTAAAGATATAGGCTGTTCATCAGCAATTTTTTGAACTTGTAAAAGTGTCTTTGCGCAGTTCTTGCAATTAGGGTTAGTGACAAATAGTAATTGATTCTCACCTGTTACATCATTGTGTAAAGTAATGTCATGTTTCGGCATTTCTCTAATTTGGGGCTCTTGGGCTAAAATGGCTTGAAATATTTGAGGGCTTAGTAAGCCTGAGAAATGAGTCTTGAGCTGCTTTCTTTCTTCATTATAGCTCAGCAATTTCTTTAGTTGTATCCAAATTATTAAATAAATGCAGCTTATAGTAATAATGAGAAATACTGTTTGTATAGAAAGTACCTGATTATATTGATCTTTTATTAAATATAAAATAAGGCAGTTACTCCATACTATCAAGTTTATAACCATACAGAGCATGCATCCTTTACGGATTATAAAGATCTGATAGATTACGGAGAAGATAGTAAATCCTATTGCGGTAATATTACATATTAAACTGATGTAGTAAAAGTCGTATGGGCGGATAAGGGTAAATAGCAATAAAGTGCTGAAGTAGAATAATGATAATTCTCCTAATCCTATCCCTATAATATGTGAACCTTTAGAATGTAATACTTCATTGCAATCAATAACTTTGCCTATGTGGCAGAAGTGGTGCAAGAACTTACTATTGACAGTTTCTTTATAGAGAATCGCGGAAGATACGAGAATTCCTATACATAACGTAAATAAGTAGACTACCATTCCCGTTGAGTAGCTACTACTTGCACTACACAATATAAGCAGGATAGTAGCGGTGGCAGCTAATAGTAGTTGATAT
Organism: uncultured Bacteroides sp.; assembly: GCA_900557355.1. GTDB lineage: Bacteria > Bacteroidota > Bacteroidia > Bacteroidales > Bacteroidaceae > Bacteroides. The sequence goes on along the minus strand of USSR01000114.1, from coordinate 4,859 downwards.
CGCTGAATCCAGTCGACTGCATTTTTCAGCCAACAGTTCTTTTCCTGACTGGTTCTCTCTGTTACTTCGCTGACTAATACACCACCTGTCCACTTTTGTAAGAATTGTTGTTTGCTTACTCTCATGTGTTGGTAATGAGGTATAGTAATAGTGATATATGCTTCTTCGATCTCCTCAACCAAGCAAAAAGGAGAATCATTATCACTGGTTACAGCGATAAATGGACTTTCTAACTTATCGAAATACTCTGTTGGAAGTTGATATACCGCATTGTTGATGTGGAGTGAGTCCAGCGCGTCACTGATGCCTCGCATACTGTTGCCCAACGGATTGTCGAGCAAACGGTGTACGGTCATCTTACTCACTTTTACATGTAATGCGCGTAAATAGTGATAGAACACTTCACTAGTGTTATCAACTCCTGACATGATATCCCTTTCTTAAATTTTAAAGCATAAATTCGCCTTCTAAAGAAATAGTATCTGAAACAACTTCTATAGAGTATGTTTCTGAATCCTGCCCTGTTAGATCGACAGAGATTACCGTTGGATTCATGTACTCTTGCGAATAAACAATTTCACCAGTAGCTTCTTTAATAATCTTGATAGTGACGGTTAGCATCGCTTCTTCAAAAGATACGGTTACTACCTTATTGTATAGGTAAGCATACGCAATTTGTGGAATAAGACTTCTACTTATAGGTTTGTTCGGTTGTAAATTCTTTAGTGGAATTTCTCTTTCTGTATTGTTATATTCCACCATACTTCCTTTTTCCTGTGCTTGAATGGAGCAAACACTAATAAATGCAGTGATTAATATGATCAAAAGTGTTTTCATAAAATTATTTTTTTGATTATGTTATGTGTGCAAATTAAGAGATTGTTATTCATAAAAACAACTCTAAAGGTGTGTAGTTTTTGTGTAGTTTTGCTTTCTCAGATGTAGTTTCTGTGTAATGTGAGGTCTCTTTTCAGATAGAAGTGATAGCTTTGATGAAATTATCATTTTTGTCAAGTTGCATTTTCTTTTCAAGAATGCTACTCCGTCTTTTATATATGCTATTAGGGGTTCTGCTCAAAATGACTCCAAGTTCCTGTATGGAAAAGCCTGACAAGTGAATGCAACAAAAGAAAATGTCTTTATCGGTCAGTAATGGAAAGTTCTTTTTCAGGTGTGAAGTATATTCGGGAATCAAACAATTAATCTCCTTTATTAATGACTTTTGGTCATCGTTTGTTAATTCCGGTTTTTCTGTTGCCTTTGCATTAATATCATTTTGATGATTCAATATGCTTTGTGCTTTCTTATAAAAAGCAGTTTCCTGTAATTGACCTTTTACTTTTTCTATATCTATTTCCATTGTTCTTATACTATCTTTTTCTGATGATACTTTCTTGCATTTATATTGTCTTATAAATAGGTAGCTCCCTACTATAAGTATGCCTATACTGATATATAATATCCATCTTTTTACGGGAAAATCAGATTTATATTGGGGTGGAGTAGGAGGATAAAACGCATTTGTCGACAATATATAGAGATTCTGATTGTGTGCACTATCTTGATAGGAGGAGTAAAGCCTTTCCAATTCCAGTGATTCTTCTAATTTATTTGACTTTTTTGCAATATCAGCAAGGCGCATATAAGCACTGGCTTTGGTGGTGTATTCTTGGGTATGCAAGGCTTTATTGAAATAGAACCGGGCAGAATCATATAGTTGGGCTTTATAGTAGGCGTCTCCTAATAGAAGATATCCTTTGGCATATAATGTAGTGTCAGTTAAGTGGGTGAAATTTTCTTTGGCGTATTTTATAGCCTCTTTACCTTTCTGCATTCTACTATACAAAGCACTTAAGGAAGATGCAATATTGGCTTTCAGCATATTGTTGGGAAAGTATTTTGTAAGTTCTGAGGCTTGTAATAGTAATGATGTGGATACGGCCAAGCGTGCTTTTCCTTTTTCTATATTTATACTTCCGCGTTTGGATAAGGCTTCAACCAAGTTGATTGTGTCTTTCTGCAAGGTCGCTTGCTGCTGCATCAACTGATATATGGAATCCGCATTGTTATAATGGTTTTCTTGATAGTAAATGTTGCCAATATTATTATATATCAATGATAATAGTTTTGACCTTTCACTGTTCTTAGCATAATAGCTTGCATTTACATATAGGTTTAGTGCATGAGAATAGTTCCTTTGATCCCTTAAAACTCCTCCCCAATGGTAATACGCTTTCGCCTGCATCTGTACATCTCCAATAGAATCATAATACTGCACAGCCGTCCGTATCAGTGAATCATCTGTTTGTACAATGTAGTTTTTGTCTCTGGCTTGTGTCAGTAGCAGAGCATAGTAAGCGCGATCCGCGTGTACTGTCAGTTGTTGAGATTCTATGCTTTCCAGAATATGCAATGCACTGTCTGGATATTCTTCCATTAACGAATCTGCTTGTACTAACAGTATATTGTGATTGTGCTGTCGTGTACATGAGTTTAGTAAAAGAAAACTTATTAGCCATATTGTAACATAAATGCCCTGCTTCATTTTGATGAGTATTTGGTTAGTAGTATACAAAGGTATCTCTTTTGAGAAATATTACCAAGGCAACTGTATGTTTTTTGAGTTCTCTTTCTTCTTATCTTTCTCAACACGTTGAGAATCTTTTCTCACATAATTAAGAGTTTATTCTCATCGTATTGAGAAGAAACTCTCACCGTATTGAGAAAAGATTCTCTATAAAGGGAGAATACTTTCTTTATAAAGCTTCTATTTGCTTCTTATCTGTTATCCGAGGATATTAATAAATACTTCAATTCGGCCAATTGATAAACGCTTGGCATATAGTGTCCGTTGACAATAACCGCTGGTGTATGACTGATATTATTTCGCTCACAATATTCTTGTTGCTGTCTCCAAAGTAGCTGTGCAACGTCATTGATGTAGTATTTCTCTACACCCGGTATTTCCTGAATCTCGAACCATTCCTCCAGTAAATAAGTAGCCTTTTCCCAACCTTCGGAGAGATAGGCGGAGAGAATTGTCTGTGCAATATGTGCTCCCAGACGATCATTGGTGTATATGACTAATGAGATGGATATATCCGCTGAGATCTCCCGAATGTGGTGGTGAACTTTGGCGCATGCCTTGCAGTTGGGATTCACAACTACCATCAGTCTGTCTTTTGTATGATCGGCAGAATTGTGTAAAGCTATATCAGGATGGATCATCGTTCTGACTTTAGGCTTTAACGCCAGTAGCTTCTGGAAAGTGATTGGATTGAGTAGACCGGATAATTTGACCTTCATGAAACGCTTCTCCTTGTCTGAAGAAACAAGTGCTTTTGCCTGTATCCAGAATATCAGGCAGATAACGCTGACTGCAATCATAGAAAAGAGAATCCGGATGGAAAATCTCCATTCAAAGTTATTCCGTATGATATAAAGCGATGCTGCTGTCAGCCAGACCGAGAAGGTGGTGAGCATACAAAATAGACAGGCTTTATGAATAAAGAATATCTGATATATAATAGAGTATAGCGTAAATGCAATTGCTATGAAAACAGACAGGGCAGCCAAAAGATGAAACTCTTCGGGACAGACGGCTGTGAAGAAGAACATCGTGGTGAAATACATCCACGATAGCTCTCCAATTCCTATTCCTGCAATACTTGCACCTTTGGATTTGAGCACTTCATTGCAATCTATAACTTTACCTATATGGCAGAAACGGTGTAGAAAATGATGGTCTACCATTTCTTTGTATAGGATTATAGTAGAAATGATAATACCGCAAGTTAATGCAGAGAGATAGAGTGGTAATCCGGGGGGATAATTTCTGCTCCAGATTGAAGAGAAAACTAAGAGGACAGATATGATCCCGGCAATTAGTATTCTGTGCTGCCGACACATATAATTAATATTTTTGATCAGGCAATGAGATTCACAGATGGTTTCCCGAGTGGTTTCACCCAACAGGACAACTCCTGTCCATTGGTGAATAAATAATTTTCTACTTATGGGCATGTGGCTGACTTCGGAAGTAGTGATAATGAGCCGATCCTGTTCTATCTTTTCAACAAGACAGAATGTAGAATGGCTTGTTTCCAATTGGGTAATGAACGGGCCGTGCAGCTTCTCCAGATATTGGGGTTGAAGTTGGTAAACTACGTTCTTTACATGAAGTGCATCTAAAGCGTCACTAATACCTTGCATGGTGTTGCCCAACGGATTGTCGAGCAGACGGCATATAGTAGTCCTGCTCACTTTTACGGTCAATGACCGTAAAAAGTGATGGACTACTTCACTGGTGGCATAATCATCTCCCAGCATAGTCTGAATTTATAGTTAAAGTTTAGGTTAGGTTCCTTGTTAAAGAGTAAAGTATCCGCTTAAGCGAATTTCATCTGATACAATCTCTATCTGATATTCTCCGGAATTTTCTGCACTTACATTGATTGTGATAAGTGTAGGCATGGAATAAATCTCAGAATAAACGACTGCTCCTGTAGAAACATTTGTAATGGTAATACTTGCAGAAGGCAAATCCTTGTTGAAAACTACAGTGACTATATCACTATTAACATAGGCACTGGCGGGTTGGATGATGATGCTCCGAGCTATAGGACCACCTTCTTTAGATCCTACCGGGTCTAAGGGAATCTCCCTTTCATCATCATCGGCAAATGAAAAACGATCTTGGGCTTGCAATGAAATACTGCCCAATACTACAGTTAATACAAAAAATGTAAATAATAACTTTTTCATAAGATATACTTTTAATTTGTTACGACGGCAGCAAATTTAGAGAGAAATTATCCAATGAGAGTGTATAAAAAGTGTAGAAATGTAGGGAAAAGGCC
>USSR01000113.1 GCA_900557355.1 uncultured Bacteroides sp. | reverse complement strand
GGGAATACCTTCCGACACGCAATGAAAATGAAAAGAGAAATAAGCATAGCTACTACCGAAGCTATGAATGAATAGTGGATACCTGTATTAAATACGTCAAGATACTGAGTACAGAAAACGCTCAAATCAGTTGTTACCGTGCCTCCTACTTTGACAACCAGTTCATTTAGGTTAGAGAGATTATCAGAAGCCATATTGCCACCTTCCTTAATATATTGATGGCACAATGCAGGCAGATCAGCGTTGTACATCATGCTATGAACCTTCAGCCACCATTCTCTGAGCAGGGGAGCAACAAAAGGTGCAATCAACCCACCAATATTAATAAATACATAGAATATCTGAAAGCCGGAATCACGACGGCTCTTAGCCAGCTTCAAGGCTTCAGGTCCTTTTTTCTCAGCTTCTTTCTCAAGGTTGTCGTACATCTGGCCTACGATAGCCTGTAAGTTTCCTTTAAAAAGTCCGTTACCGAAAGCAATGAAAAACAAAGAGACACAAGTCAAAGGAAGCAACCAACCAATATTTTCAGCAGTGGACAGTACAGGAATAGATAGAATGACATAACCCAATGACATCACTATCAATCCTGACATGATTGTTCCTTTATAGTTTTGCGTCCTATCGGCAATAATACCGCCTACCAAACTCAGTACATAGATACCACAATAAAAGACTGAGTAGATAATGGAACTGGTTTCGTCACTCAGGCCGAATTTGGAGCAGAGGAACAGTACCAGTACGGCATTCATGATGTAGTAGCCGAACCTTTCGCCCATATTGGAGATAGCAGCTGCCAACAGACCTTTAGGATGATTCTTGAACATAGATATAAGTTTTTTAAATTAGTAATTAGATTGATTTTCGTTTATTAAATGCAAATATATACATTTTGCTGAAATAACCTGTAAAAAAGTGAAATTAGTCATGAAAAAGGATGCAAACTTCAGCATGAACCTCCTTAATTAAATCATTTGGATCAAGTTTAAGTTGCAGGCCACGCTGACCCGCACTTATGTAGATATAAGGATAATTGAGACAAGATTCATGAATGTATGTAGGGAAAGGTTTCTTCATACCGATAGGAGTACATCCACCACGAATATATCCCGTCAAAGGAAGTAATTCTTTCATCGGAATAAGATCACACTTCTTATTACCGGAAGCTTTAGCCGCCAATTTTAAATCTACCTCATGCTCACCGGGGATGACACATACGAAATAGCCATTCTTATCGCCATGCAGGACAAGGGTTTTGAATACCTGTTCGATATTCTCCCCCAAACTATCAGCCACATGAATAGCGCTTAAATCGTTTTCATCCACCTCATAGGGAATGAGTTCGTATGGTATTTTGGCTTTATCCAAAAGCCTCGCCGCATTCGTCTTATTGATTTTCATAATTTATCCTTTTAATTCTTCTCGCAAAAACTTAGGGGTATATCCCTTCTTACTCTTGGCCACTTCTTCCGGTGTGCCGCAACTGAGGAGTTGCCCCCCACCCTTACCACCATCAGGTCCCATATCGATGATATAATCAGCCATCTTGATAACATCCAGATTATGCTCGATGACAATCACTGTGTTACCTTTGTCCACCAATTTATTAAGCACATTCATCAGTACGCGAATGTCTTCGAAATGAAGTCCGGTAGTAGGCTCATCCAGAATATAAAGGGTTTTCCCCGTATCTCGCTTGGAAAGTTCCGTAGCCAATTTCACACGTTGGCTTTCACCACCGGAAAGGGTGATGGAAGATTGTCCCAACTTTATATATCCCAGACCGACTTCCTGTATTACCTTAATCTTATTCAAAATCTGTGGCACATTTTCAAAAAACTCCACCGCACGGTTAATGGTCATATCCAGTACATCAGCAATAGATTTTCCCTTGAAGCGCACTTCCAATGTCTCACGATTATAGCGTTTGCCATGACAGACTTCACAGGGTACATATACATCGGGCAGGAAGTTCATTTCAATTGTTTTGTAACCATTTCCCTGGCACGCTTCACAACGTCCGCCACTCACATTAAAAGAGAAGCGCCCCGGTTTATAACCGCGTATCTTGGCTTCCGGTAATCCTACAAACAAATTACGAATATCAGAAAAGACTCCCGTATAAGTGGCTGGATTAGAACGCGGTGTACGCCCCAACGGAGACTGATCCACATTTACCACCTTATCGATGTTTTCCAATCCTTCAATACTATCGTATTCCAGAGGATCCTGAAGCGAGCGATAGAACTTCTGCGAAAGAATAGGTTGCAATGTTTCGTTGATCAGCGTAGATTTTCCGCTGCCGGATACACCAGTGACACAGATCAACTTACCAAGAGGAAATTCCACATCTACCCCTTTCAGGTTATTCCCCCGTGCACCACGCAGCCAAAGGCTATGCCCATTACCTTCACGACGTTTTTGGGGTATTTCTATCTCACGTTCCCCATTAAGATATTGTGATGTCAACGTATGCGTCTCCAACATTTCCTTGGGAGTTCCTGCAAAAACAACCTCACCACCCAAGCGTCCGGCTTTCGGCCCCATATCAATCACATAATCAGCAGCCATCATCATATCCTTATCATGCTCCACAACAATGACGGAGTTACCGATATCCCTCAGCTCTTTCAGAGAATGAATTAGCCGCTGGTTATCCCGCTGATGCAAGCCAATACTCGGCTCATCAAGAATATAAAGTACATTCACCAATTGCGAACCGATTTGAGTAGCCAAACGAATACGCTGACTCTCACCACCAGAAAGAGTTACAGAACCACGGTCAAGGGCAAGGTAATCCAGTCCCACATCCAACAGGAATTTCAGACGGGTACGGATTTCTTTCAATATCTCAACAGCAATTTGTTTCTGCTTATTATCCAGATACTGATCGACATTCATCAGCCAGTCATATAGCTCATTGATATCCATACAAGACAGTTCATAGATATTCTTATCATGGATACGGAAATGAAGAGCTTCTTTATTCAATCTTGCCCCTTTACATTCAGGACATACAGTAGTTTTAGCAAATTGCTCCGCCCACTTTTGTGCAGTAGCAGAAGCATCTTTTTCCTGTAACATCTGAATATACTTCACCACCCCCTCAAACGTTACAAAGTAATCGGAAGAAGTACCGATAAGAGAGCTTTTAATCTTAATACGTTCATCCGAACCGTAGAGGATTTCATCAATGGCTTCATCCGGCAATTCCTTAACAGGAGTTTTTAAGGTAGCTTCATATTTCTCCAATAAAGCGGCAATCTGCCAGAAAATCATGCTATTCTTGTACTTACCTAATGGAATGACAGCTCCTTCGTATATAGAAAGTTCCCGATCGGGAATCACTTTTTCCACATCAATCTGATTCACAACTCCCAATCCCTTACATTTAGGGCAAGCACCTTGCGGAGAGTTGAATGAAAAATTGTGGGGTGCCGGCTCACGGTAGGACAACCCGGTAACAGGACACATTAACCGCTTACTATAGTGACGAACATTTTCGGATTGCAAATCAAGTATCATCAACAAGCCGTCACCTTGCTGCATCGCGGTAGCCACACTGTTTTTCAGACGAACGTCATCTTTATCCGTCACAACCAGCTTATCAATAACTACTTCTATATCATGATTCTTATAGCGGTCCAACTTCATACCGGGCAATGCCTCCTTGATTTCACCGTCTACACGAACATAGAGATAACCTTTCTTACGCACCTGTTCGAACAGTTCCTTATAATGTCCCTTACGAGTACGAACTAATGGAGCCAGAATATAAATTTTCTTGCCTTTATAATCATTCAGGATCAAATCAAGGATTTGCTCTTCAGTGTATTTTACCATTCTTTCACCCGAAAGATAAGAATAAGCTATACCGGCACGTGCATAAAGCAAACGTAAATAATCATAAATTTCCGTTGTAGTGCCGACTGTAGAGCGGGGATTCTTATTCGTCGTTTTTTGTTCAATAGAAATAACCGGACTCAATCCCGTAATCTTATCGACATCGGGACGCTCCAGATTTCCCAGGAAATTGCGGGCATACGCAGAAAATGTTTCGATATACCGACGCTGTCCTTCGGCAAAAATCGTGTCGAATGCCAACGACGACTTGCCGCTTCCGCTTAGTCCCGTAATAACGGTAAGACTGTTACGGGGAATTTCCGCATCGATATTTTTTAGATTGTGCACGCGCGCACCATATACATTGATGTATTCTGTTTCTTCTGTCATTTATCTTAATATATTAATATCACTTTTAATCTTATAATTAACTCCATCTGCTCCCTCCGCTTCTACCACTATAAAATAAACACCTTCGGGAACATTCTTTCCATGCGCAGTACCATCCCATCCTGCATCAATATTCTGTAATCCCCAGCGGTAAAGTTCCTGTCCCCAACGATTGAAAACATACGCATTGAAGCGAACCAGCGACTTATGCTTTACACGGAACACATCATTCACTCCGTCGCCATTAGGTGAAAAAGCATTCGGTACTTTAAGTTCCGATTCAGTAATACGAATCATAAAAGTGCCAGAAGTATTCGTTTCTTCCGTCTCAATATCCGTCATAGTCAGACGGACATAAAACATACCGGATTCCTGAAAACTATAAATAGTTTCAGCATCAAAGCGCGTCAGGAAAATATCATTGAAAGCTGCGTCGCGAGAGAAGTTCCATTCATAACGAAAGTTTGCAGTCTCATCCGACGACTCCCCGGAGTCTTCATCTCTCCACATAAAACGAAATTCAAGAGGAGCGGCACCCGTATAGGTATCATCCGGAAAGATAGAAACATTCCCTTCCGGAGCTGCTCCGTTTTCGGAAAGCAAAATAGCCACGGGAGACACTTCTAAGAGTCCTATCCTTCCCCCGTCAGCCCACACCGGTAAATACCCGAGCAACAGTATCGCCACACAACCGATATATGAAAACAATCCGCATCGCATAATACCTGCAAAAATAACGGTTTCCCAGCGAATATCAGCGGATACATAAGATTTTTCAGTTTTAAAATGCACAATATTATTTCTTAACGCATTCCTTTCGTTAAATTTAGGCAAAATCCTTACCTTTGCGGCTACTTTGGGAAATTGTAAAATTAAACCAACGATATCGAATGAGAACGATTAACCGGATTTTCTGCTCCTTGCTGCTCGCCGGTGCATGCAGTCTCGGAGCAATTGCACAAGAGAACCAGTCATATTTTCTGCATACCATTGAAAAAGGGCAAAGCCTTTATTCCATATCCAGTATGTACGGTGTCACACAGTCGGACATCGTGAAGTTGAATCCAGGAAGCGATGAAAAAATATTTGTAGGACGCACTTTACGCATTCCACGCACCGCTGCCAATACTCAGACAGAAACTTTCCATACTATAGCCCAGGGCGAAACCCTGTATCGGTTGACCGTTAAATATGGTATATCCGCCAAAGCTATTTGTGATGCCAACCCCGGACTGAGTGCCGAGAATTTTCGCATCGGACAGGTAATACGCATACCTTCCGCCAGCGAAGCAGGTATAATTACTACGGAAACCGTTAATGAGCCTGCAATTCCCTTAATTCAGGGACCTGTACAATCTCGTTGCCGGGATATGCACAAAGTTAAGCGGAAAGAAACTGTTTACAGTATCAGTCGTGAGTATGGTATTTCCGAAGCAGAACTGATAGCAGCCAACCCGGAATTGAAAGGTGAAAACAAAATAAAGAAAGGTACTTTCCTCTGTATTCCTTATCCTACTGCGCAAGTAGAGAAGCCTACCCAGCCACAGGTAGTGCCCAGTGACACCCAATTATTCAGTGAAAACAAGAAAACAACAGAACGTTTCAGTACGATTAAAGCTGCCTTGATTCTTCCTTTCCTGGATGTTTCCAAGAGTGAGGCTGCCCGTATGATAGAATATTATGAAGGCTTCCTCATGGCAGTAGATAGTTTGAAACGCAGTGGAGTTTCTATTGATTTGTACGCTTACAATTCCGGTCCTGAGAGTGCTTCTCTGAATCCAATCCTCTCCAAAAAGGAGATGAAGGATATGGATATTATTTTCGGTCCGTTATATCCACAACAAATCAAGCCAGTGGCTGATTTCGCCCAGAAAAATGATATTCGTCTCGTGGTACCGTTCTCATCAAAAGACAACAGTGTATTCCGCAACCCCGCCATCTATCAGATTAATACTCCTCAGTCATATCTTTACTCAGAAGTATACGACCACTTTGTTCGCCAATTCCCCAATGCTAATGTTATCTTCATAGAGGCCAGTACAGGCACAAAAGATAAAGCTGAATTTATCAAAGGATTAAAAGACGAACTGAAAAACCGTTCCATTCCAATGAAATCCCTGAAAGAGGATGCAACAGTAGAATCCCTGAAAACAGTATTACGCTCCGACCGGGAAAATATATTCATCCCTACATCGGGAAGCAATGTGACTCTGATAAAAATACTTCCTCAACTAACCTTATTGGTGCGTGAAAATCCGGAAAGTAACATCCATTTGTTCGGTTATCCAGAATGGCAAACTTACACCAAGGATCATTTGGAAACCTTCTTTGAACTGGATACTTACTTCTATTCATCATTCTATACCAACAATTTGTTACCTGCGGCTATCAGCTTCACTAAGAATTACCGCAGATGGTATGGCAAAGAGATGGATGAACGCTACCCAAAATATGGTATGTTAGGCTTTGATACCGGTTATTTCTTTCTGAAAGGCTTGTCACGCTATGGCTCTGAGTTAGAGAAAAATATGCAACTCATGGATCTGGTACCTATTCAAACCGGATTCAAGTTCCAACGTGTAAACAATTGGGGTGGCTTTATCAACAAGAAAGTATTCTTTGTACGCTTCACCAAAAATTATGAGTTGGTGAAACTGGATTATGATTGATAACAGAAGGTTTTAAACTCAAAGACAATGAAGATAAAAAATATTATAGGATCCGTCCTGCTACTTACCGTATGGGCTTTGCCCGGCCATGCACAGATAGGCGAACAACGCCATAACTTAGCAGTAGGTTTTAACGGCGGTATCAATATCAATAGCGTCAGCTTCTCTCCTACTGTCCGGCAAAAAAGCTTGATGGGTATCAATGGTGGTCTGACAATGCGCTATATCTCCGAAAAGTATTTCAGTATGATTTGCGGCGCACAAGTGGAATTAAATTTCTCACAGCATGGTTGGAGCGAATTTGATGAAGATCACCCCGAACTGGAATATACACGTACAATGAATTATGTGGAAATTCCGCTTCTGGCACATTTGGCTTTTGGTAAAGACCGTGGAGTACAATTTTTTATCCATGCAGGTCCACAAATAGGTTTCTTTATTAGCGATACCAGAAAGAAAAACGATGCATGGGAAAATTTTACAACTCCGGAACAGCATGATAAGGATGTGGAAAATAAATTCGATTATGGTATTACGGGAGGAGCAGGACTGGAGCTACGTACTAAAGCCGGAAATTTCCTCATAGAAGGAAGATACTATTATGCCTTATCCGACTTTTATAAGAGTACCAAGAAAGACTATTTCTCACGTTCGGCACATGGTACTATAGTGGCTAAGATAACTTACCTGTTCGATCTCAAAAAATAATTCTAAGATAGATAAAAGAAGGCGCCCCGGAACTTTTATATAGAAGTCCTGGGGCGCTTTTTTTTATTTGATCTCTTTTATCTCAATCGGTCAGCCGCTTTCACCATTACCTCATCACGATAGATAGCACGGAAAGACAGATAATTTAAAATGATAGAAATAGCAGGAAGGCAAAGTGCCCAGCCTAATTGGAAAGTCATTGCATCCAAATCATCTTTCAGCATAAACATAAATACAAAAAATGCTGCATAATATCCGATCAATAAAATACTATTGAATACCGTCATACGAACCTGCAACATTCGGTTACGGAAGAGAAAGATAGTACAAAATGCCACGACTGCACTTAAAAACAAAATTCCGAATAACCCCCATGTAGATTGAAAGGTGTCTTCCGTCAGCGTCACCCCCAACGGCTTAAAAATATATGCAGTCACTCCGTCAGAAGCAATAAACTGTCCTACAGGCAAACACATGGTAGCTATTAGCAAACCTGTCACTATTAATAAATAAATAGATTGAATACGTTGTATCATTGTTATTTTCCTTGATTAAAACAACAGAGGTGTGTCCAAGCAAAATTTACTTGAACACACCTCCGTAGTAATTTCATTTACTGTAATTTTTCTTTTTCCTTAGCCGGGTTACGATAATAGATCTTACCTTCAACGTACTCTTGCGTTGCAATCAACGTCGGTTTCGGCAACTTCTCATAGTAGCGTGAAATTTCAATCTGCTCCCGATTCTCGAACACTTCTTCCAGATTGTCATTATAGGAAGCAAACTCTGCCAGCTTCTTAGAAAGATCATTCTTGATCTCTACACTGATCTGATTTGCACGCTTACCTATAATAGCTACGGTTTCATACACGTTACCGGTATCTGCACACAACTCCATCATGTCACGGGTAACCGTGGTACCAGGAGCATTTGTCTTCTTATAATCCATAAATATCTAAATTAATATTATCCTATATCTGTTTGCTTATCCCCATCCAACATCTTCTCGGAATCCTTAAATATCTTCTCGGCCTCCTTCATATATTTACTTTCAGGAAACTCATTCTTGAAAGCATAATATTCATCCACCGTTTCACGATAACGCTCTGCTCTCTTATCTTCCACACTATAAATGGCCATTTCATATTTGGCACGCAAAATAAGGATAGACAGATCTTCGCGAAGATTCGTATAAGGATAATCCTTTAAAGCATTTTGTGCAGTAATCACACAAGACTGATAGTTATTTCCCAAATAGTTACCCAAATTGTAATACATTCTGGCTGAAAGATACTCTTTCATTACCAACTTATCCTGCAATTTGAATATCATATCCTGAGCTTCATCTTTCTTTGAACTCTGCGGGAAGTATTCCATGAACATCTGCAACTGCTGAATAGCACTGTAAGTACCAGACTGGTCGAGACGAGGTTCCGGAGTATCCAGATACAATGCCTTACCTGCATGGAAACGTGCCAATTCAGCAAACGTACCGCGAGGATATACATTATAATATTGGATAAAACTCTGAGCTGCCGTTTGGTAGTCTTTCTGGTTATAATAGCTCATACCCAGCATGTAGAGGGATTCCTCTGCTTTGTCTGTACCCTTGAGGATAGCAATTAACTCATTAAGCAACGTTGCAGCACGGTTGTACTGCCCTTTTGCGAAGTAGTTCTTTGCCGCCTCATACTTATATTCATAGTCGGTGCTTTTTAACAGTTTATTGTACTCTCCACACGAGGAGAGCAATATTGCTGCAAGCAAAGTTATTAAGATGTTCTTCTTCATTCTTAGCTTTTCAAATAATGTGCAAAGATAAAGGTTCGCATCGAATAAAGCAACGATACGAACCTTAATTTTTCAAAAACCAGACATTGACCGACAAACGCCCGTCTATTCACGACAAAACGGAATAATGAACGGTCGAAAATAACGGTCATTATAATTTATACAAATCACTTGCTGCAAGCAGGTCCACTTTCTTTTCAGTCAGCACACGGATGCAGTTCTCCATGTCATTGGGACGGATGATAACATTAGCAGTGTTACCATTAGCAAACGAATACATGTATTCGATGAAAACACCTTCATCGGACAAGAAACGCAGAACCTTTGACAATGATCCCGGAATATTGGGACAACTAATGCCTACCACATCCGTTACATTCACTGCAAAATGATTATCTTTCAAAGCTTTATATGCCTTATCCGGTTCAGATACAATGCCACGAAGAAAACCAAAATCAGCATTCTCGGCAATACAGAGAGCGGAAAGATTGACACCTTCTTTCGCAAGCACTTCAGTCACTTCGGTCAGACGGCCAGACTTGTTTTCAAGGAAAATAGAAAGTTGTTTTGCTACCATGATCTTAATTATTAATGATGAATGATGAATGATGAATGATGAATGATGAATGATAAATTACGGACATCCCACAGGAAATTAATAATTTATAATTCATAATTTATAATTAATTAAAGTTTCCGATTATCAATCACCCGTTTAGCTTTACCAACACTGCGTTCAATGCTGCGAGGTTCTACCAGACGTACATCTACTCCCAGCCCAAGTACGCTCTGCAGGCGAGCTGCTAATTTCTTCTTTAACGCTAGCATCTTGTTTATTTCATCCGAATAGTATTCCGGGCGTACTTCAACCTGCAACTCCATAGTATCAGTATTGTTCTTACGGTCTACAATCAGAAGGTAATGCGGCTCAAATTCCGGCATTTCAAGGATAACGGATTCTATCTGAGTCGGGAATACATTGACTCCACGAATAATAAGCATATCATCACTACGACCGAGGATGCGATCCATACGAACAAGCGTACGTCCACAAGTACATTTGTCATAATGCAGAGCGGTTAGGTCCTTGGTGCGATAACGCAACAAAGGCATCCCCTCTTTAGTCAGATGCGTAAAGACCAGTTCACCCGTTTCACCCGGAGCCACAGGTTCCAATGTATTCGGATTGATAATTTCAGGAAAATAATGATCTTCATTGAGGTGAGTACCATGCTGACATTCACACTCATACCCCACACCAGGACCGGCTATTTCACTCAATCCATATATGTCATAGGCTTTTATACCTAATTTTTCTTCAATTTCATTACGCATATTCTCTGTCCAGGGTTCTGCACCAAAAGCACCAATCTTCAACCTGAACTCTTCGCGTGGAAGACCGGAGTCTTTAATGGCATCCGCTAGATAAAGAGCATACGAAGGCGTACAGCAAAGCACCGTAGAACCAAAATCATGCATTAAAGTAATCTGCTTCTCTGTGTTACCACTTGACATCGGAATAACAGAAGCACCTATGTTCTCCGCACCTGCATGTGCACCCAGACCACCGGTAAACAAGCCATATCCGTAAGCCACATGAAAAAAGTCGGAACTATCTGCACCGTATGCTGTAAATGCACGTGAAAGGCATTCTGCCCAAGAAGACAAGTCCTTACGGGTGTATCCCACTACAGTAGGTTTTCCTGTGGTACCGGACGAGGCATGGATACGTACGATCTGGCTCATTGGTACAGCACAAAGTCCGAAAGGATAATTATCGCGCAAGTCGTATTTTGTAGTAAAAGGAAGTTTTACGATATCGTCTATACTGTTAATATCGTCCGGGGTAATTCCCAGTTCCTGCATTTTTTTACGGTAGAAAGGAGTGTTGTGATAAACATGCTCCACAATCTTTTTGAGGCGAATACTCTGGATTTTGCGAAGGCTTTCACGATCCATACATTCGATGCTTTCATTCCAAATCATGTCTTTGTTGTATTACATTGATGGTTATTATTAATTCTTATTTCCTGCAAAGGAATAAAAAAATTTTGTTTATCTCAAGTATTTTCCCGAATATTGCCGTCCATAAGGAGAGAAAATGAATAAATTTGAATTAACATCTGCCTATAAGCCAACCGGAGATCAGCCGGAAGCTATTGCAGAGCTCACTGAGGGCGTACTTCAGGGGGTTCCTGCACAAACATTACTTGGTGTCACCGGTTCGGGAAAGACGTTCACCATAGCCAATGTGATTGCCAATATCAATAAACCAACGTTAATATTGAGCCATAACAAAACATTGGCAGCGCAGCTTTACAGTGAGTTTAAAGCTTTCTTCCCCAATAATGCTGTAGAGTATTACGTTTCTTATTATGATTATTACCAACCCGAAGCTTATTTGCCGTCTTCGGATACCTATATAGAAAAGGACCTTGCCATCAATGATGAGATAGACAAACTGCGACTTGCAGCCACCTCTTCCCTACTCTCAGGCCGGAAAGATGTGGTAGTGGTGTCTTCTGTATCTTGTATATACGGTATGGGAAATCCGTCAGATTTCTATGAGAATGTGATAGAAGTACAACAAGGAAAGGCATTCAGCCGGAATGTTTTCCTACGTCGTCTGGTAGACAGCCTCTATGTACGCAATGATATTGATCTGAACCGCGGAAACTTCCGTGTGAAGGGAGATACAGTAGACATCTATCTGGCTTATGCCGATAATCTGCTGCGCATTATTTTCTGGGGAGATGAAATAGACAGTATCGAAGAAGTCGATCCGATAAGCGGTGTGACCATCGCTCGTTTCGACGCATACAAAATTTATCCGGCCAACCTCTTCATGACTTCCAAAGAGGCCACTCTGCGGGCTATCCACGAGATAGAAGATGACCTGCATAAACAGGTGCAATGGTTTGAAAGTGAAGGACGTCCCTTTGAAGCAAAGCGCCTCCAGGAACGGGTGACATACGATATGGAAATGATACGCGAATTAGGTCATTGTTCCGGCATTGAAAACTATTCGCGCTACTTTGACGGCCGTAGTGCCGGTAGTCGTCCCTATTGTTTATTGGACTTCTTCCCGGAAGACTTCCTGATCGTTATAGATGAAAGCCATGTGAGCGTACCTCAGATACGTGCCATGTATGGTGGTGATCGTGCCCGTAAAATCAACCTTGTAGAATATGGTTTCCGCCTTCCGGCTGCCATGGACAATCGTCCATTGAAATTTGAGGAGTTTGAGGAAATGGCAAAACAAGTAATTTATGTAAGTGCCACACCTGCCAATTATGAATTGATTCAGTCGGAAGGCGTTGTTGTGGAACAGGTTATTCGCCCTACAGGCTTACTGGATCCGATTATCGAAGTACGTTCCAGCCACAATCAGATAGACGATCTCATGGAGGAAATCCAGATTCGTATCGAAAAGCACGAACGTACGCTGGTCACTACACTTACTAAGCGCATGGCAGAAGAATTGGCAGAATTCCTGCTGAATAACAATGTGAAATGCAACTATATCCATAGCGATGTAGATACATTGGAACGCGTCAAGATTATGAGTGACTTGCGTGAAGGTTTATACGATGTACTTATCGGTGTCAATCTGTTGCGTGAAGGATTAGACCTGCCGGAAGTCTCACTCGTGGCAATTCTTGATGCAGACAAGGAAGGTTTCCTACGCTCACACCGCTCACTGACGCAGACTGCCGGACGTGCCGCCCGAAATGTAAACGGTATGGTTATCATGTATGCCGACCGTATCACAGAAAGCATGCAATTGACAATTGACGAAACCAACCGTCGCCGTGAAAAGCAACTAAAATATAATGAGGAACATGGTATCACTCCTCAACAAATCAAAAAGGCGAAGAACCTCAATGTATTTGCGCCCAATACTGCACAGGAAAATGGCTTTACCGAAAAAGGAACAACCACTCCCCGTCCCTATGTCGAGCAAGAAAGTTCCGCCAGCATTGCTGCCGACCCTATTGTGCAATACATGTCCCGTCCGCAACTGGAAAAGAGTATCGAACGTACCCGAAAACTCATGCAGGAGGCTGCCAAGAAGCTCGACTTCATCGAAGCAGCACAATATCGGGACGAATTGCTGAAAATGGAGGATATGTTGAAAGAGAAAACATAACACATCTGTGTTGCTTTCTCTCTTCCCGACTATCCGAACCGTGCCAAGTCCGTATTCGCTCCGTATCTATACA
>USSR01000112.1 GCA_900557355.1 uncultured Bacteroides sp. | reverse complement strand
GACAACTATAATATGAGAAAAGCTAATTATGATAAATTTCCTTCTACGAAGTTGGCGGGGATGCTTGTTCAGGGTTGGGATGCTATCATTTCTGTGTTAAAAAAGCAAATGGATGCAAGAAAAGTGCTGGCAGTGGATTTATATACTGGAGTATATGAAGAAGAAGTGCTGGATGCTTTTTCAAAAGAATTCTCCGGAAAGGTGATGAATGTACGTGATTTGATGAAACCGGAACAAGAGATCCAAACTTTGACGGAACGCTTCATGACGGAAGATGTGTTGTTTGGCTATGTGACCAATTTGAAGCTGGAAGATTATTTTGATGCGGATAAATTGGCTGCTGCGCAAAAGCAAATTAGTGAAGCGGAGGATACTATTGTAATAATAGGTACGGGAGCTGCCATGGTGGCTCCGCAGGATGCGATGATTGTATATGCGGATATGGCACGTTGGGAAATTCAACAACGTTTCCGTCGGCATGAGGTAAAAGCTTTAGGGATAGACAATCGGAAAGATGCCGTTTCTTTGCAATACAAGAGAGGCTATTTCAATGATTGGAGAGTATGTGATAGGTATAAGGAAAGATTGTTTGACAGGGTAGAATTCTGGATTGACACCCATGTGGCCGGGACACCGAAGATGATTGATAAGGATACTTTCTTTAAAGGGGTAGAGGCAACGGTGAAAACACCGTTCCGGGTAGTTCCTTTCTTCGATCCGGCTCCCTGGGGTGGTCAATGGATGAAAGAAGTTTGCGACTTGGATCGTGAACGCGAAAATTTTGGCTGGTGCTTTGACTGTGTGCCCGAAGAAAACAGCCTCTATTTTGAGGTGAACGGAGTGCGCTTCGAACTTCCTTCGGTCGATTTGGTTTTGCTGAAAAGTAAAGAGTTGCTTGGTGAACCGGTGGAAGCACGCTTTGGAAAAGACTTCCCCATCCGTTTCGACTTTTTGGATACGATAGGTGGAGGTAATTTGAGTTTGCAGGTGCATCCTACCACTCAATTTATCCGTGATAGTTTCGGTATGTACTATACACAGGATGAAAGTTACTACATGGTAGATGCGGAAGAAGATGCCGTAGTTTATCTGGGAGTGAAAACGGGCGTTGATAAAGAAGCGATGATCGACGATTTGCGTAAGGCACAAAAAGGCGAATTGGTGTTCGACGCAGAAAAGTATGTCAACAAGATTCCGACAAAGAAACACGATCACTTCCTGATTCCGGGAGGAACGATTCATTGTTCCGGTGCGAATAGTATGGTACTTGAAATCAGTTCGACTCCGAACCTCTTTACTTTCAAACTATGGGACTGGCAACGTCTGGGACTGGATGGAAAACCACGCCCAATCAATGTGGAACGTGGTAAATGCGTAATCAACTGGAACCGGGATACGGAATATGTAAATGAACATCTTCGCAACCAGTTTAAAGAAGTGGCTTCCGGAGATGGGTGGATTGAGGAACGTACCGGATTGCATCCGAATGAATTTATCGAAACCCGCCGTCACCGTTTCTCGTCACCGGTGCTGCATCACACAAACGACAGTGTAAATGTGCTGAATCTGCTGGAGGGAGAAGAGGCCGTCGTTGAGAGTCCTACTCACGCCTTTGAACCTTTCGTGGTGCATTATGCGGAAACATTTATCATTCCTGCTTCTGTTGGCGAATATACAATCAAACCTTATGGAAAGTGTCGCGATAAGGAATGTGTCACTATCAAGGCATATGTCAGATTTTAGTACTTGAACTTTTAAACCTAAAATAGTATATGTATGAATATGATAAACGGGTAGTTTTGACTCTGGATGCAGGAGGAACAAATTTTGTATTTTCTGCCATTCAAGGGAATAATGAAATGATAAGTCCAATAGGGCTTCCGGCAGTTTCTGATAACTTAGACGAGTGCCTGGAAGTATTGGTGAAAGGATTTGATAGAGTGATAGCTGCTATACCAGTTCCCCCAGTTGCGATCAGTTTTGCTTTTCCGGGCCCTGCTGATTATGAGAATGGAATCATAGGAGATTTGCCCAATTTTCCTTCATTTAGAGGAGGTGTTGCATTAGGTCCTTTTTTGAAGCATAAATACGGAATTCCGGTTTTTATAGAAAATGATGGAAATCTGTTTGCTTACGGTGAAGCCTTATCGGGTGCATTGCCTATGATAAACAGGGAATTATCTTTAGCTGGTTGCAGCAGGGAATATAAAAATTTGATTGGTATAACATTGGGAACCGGATTCGGTGCAGGAGTTGTTATAAATAAAGTCTTGTTGACCGGAGATAATGGTTGTGGAGGGGACATCTGGCTTATGAGAAATAAGAAATATCCGGATATGCTTGCTGAAGAAAGTGTTAGCATACGCGCTGTGAGAAGAGTATACAGCGATTTGTCCGGACAAAGCTCTGCTTCATTAAGTCCAAAAGATATTTATGACATTGCTGAAGGTATAAAGGAAGGTGACAGTCATGCAGCAATCGCAAGTTTTAATGAACTTGGTATAATGGCAGGTGCTGCTATTGCTTCGGTACTGAATGTTGTGGATGGTCTGGTGGTTATAGGTGGAGGAGTCGCAGGAGCCTCAAAATATATATTACCAGCTCTGATAACAGAACTTAGGGCACAACTGACAACTTTTTCGGGAAATAAGTTTCCATGCGTTTCTATGCAAGTATATAATGGAGAAGATGAATCGGAGAGAGCTCGTTTCTTGAGTTTATCTGATAGTCAGGTTGTCATTCCTGGTACTCATTTGACTACTACCTATCATCAATTAAAACAGACCTTGGTGCTGTGCAGTAAAGAAGGTGCTAGCCGCTCTATTATGCGAGGTGCTTATGCCTATGCGCTACAAAAAATAGATTTAACGTAATATTCGTAAACTAAATATCATATGAAAACACTAAAAAAAATCATTTTCATTTCTATTGTATTAGGAATGATATCATCATTAATTATTTCGTGTAAGAGTGATGATAAGCAACAGACAGGGTTACTGACCTTAAGTATTTTGGAGGGGAAAATTAAGATTGGGGATTATGTTTCTGTAGAACTGTCATTGTCTCATCCTGATTTGATTTCAAAAATTGTGGTTAAGAAAAGTATCGAAGGAAAAGAAGTCAGTTCTTATTTAAAGGAACTGAATGTGAAGGAATTGAGCTTTCCATATACATTCACTGAGGAGATTATCGCCGGTGATGAAAATGGAATATTAGTGTACTCCTTTTATGGAATGGATGAGAATAATAGTGTGGTGGATGCCGCAGATCTGGTTTTAACAGTGGAGCTGGCGCAGATTCCGTTATTGCTAAAATATGACTGGGTATTGGCATCACAAACTATTAAAGGAGAAGATACAGCTACTCCCGATTTGAAAGATGATATACATCGGTTTAATTCAGACCTGACTTGGCAGGTTGATTGGGGATTCATATTCTCAAGTGCTGCTTTGGAAACATTAAACTCCTATTGTGCATGGCAGGTTACCATGGACGGCGCTACTGTCAAGACTCTATCTACCATTCACTATAATGTGTTTTCACCGTCCCAAGCTTTGATGACTCATTATAATGTATTACAGTTGTCGGATCGTAAAATGATATTGGAAAGTTATCAAGACCTTTCAGGGCTGGGGGATGGCTATTCTTCAAATGAAAGAGTGTTGGAAGTTTATACGCCAGTATCCAAAACTGAAGATTTTACTCCTTATCGGGGACAAAATCCGGATAACTATATTGTAGCGTCTTGTAATCCGGGATCTTATTAATAAACAATCTAATCATAAAAACACATGAATAATTTATTTAGGAGCATAACTTTATTGTTGTTGATGTTTATTCTGGGAAGTGTTAGTGCACAGAATCAAAGTTTGAACGTCAAGGGTACAGTTCGTGATGCAATGGGTGACCCCATTATCGGAGCTACTATTTTACAGCAAGGTTCAACTTATGGAACCATTTCTAATAAGGATGGAGAGTTTTCATTATCTGTTCCCGACAAATCAGTACTTGAGATTTCTTTTGTAGGATACCAAACAAAGATCGTTAAAGTTACCGCACAAAAGAGAGAATTTCACATAGTGCTGGAAGATGATATGCAAGTATTGGCTGATGTGGTAGTGGTAGGATATGGTGTGCAAAAGAAAAGTGATCTGACTTCGTCAATTTCTACTATTAAGTCAGAACAATTATCTTCCACTTCGATAACCTCTTTAGATCAGGGTATTCAGGGAAGAGCAGCCGGTGTGGCTGTTTTAAACACTTCGGGTCAGCCAGGTGCCGGAACTTCTATTCGAATCAGAGGTACCAGTTCTATTAATGGAAACAATGAACCTTTGTATGTGATTGATGGTGTTCCTGTGATTAGTGATGCAAATACATTCAGCACCGGGACTTTAAAGAATCCGGCTCTTAATCCTTTGACTAATATCAATCCCAATGATATTGAATCTATTGAAATTTTGAAAGATGCTTCTGCAACTTCCATATACGGTGCCCGTGGGGCGAATGGTGTGGTGCTGGTCACTACCAAACAAGGTAAGAATGGAAAGCCTAAAGTCTCTATCGGAGCTAAATACACATTGCAGCAGGTAACTAAAAAAATGGATATGCTGAATGCGGTCCAATTGGCCGAGTTGGGAAATGAGGCAACGGACAATGCTGGTGAAGAAAGAAATCCCGTTTTTGCTGGGTTGAATAATCTGTCCAAACTAAATACGGACTGGCAAGATGAGATATTCCGTACAGCACCTATGCAGAACTATGATATTTCAGTATCAGGTGGAAATGATAAAACTACTTATTTTGTTTCCGGTAATTTACTGTTGCAAGATGGTATAATTATTGGTTCAGATTTTGGAAAAGGAAGCTTTCGTATTAACCTGGGGCAGCAAATAAATAAATGGCTGAAGACTGGCGTTTCTGTAAATCTGAGTTATAGCCGTTCAAATGGTGTAGTAACGAACTCGGAAGGAGGATTTGCTTCTTCTATCACTTCTTGGGCGTTGGAAATGAATCCGGCTCTTCCCGTGAGAAATGAATCCGGAGATTACATTTATGAAAACAATTTGACTACAACTAATAATGTGGGTAATCCTGTGCAAGATGCCTATGAAGCGAAAAATAGAAATACTTCATTCCGGACATTGGCTAATGCTTATTTAGAATGGGTTCCAATTAAAAATCTAACCTTTAAGACTAGTATCGGTGTTGACTATTTCTATATAAAGGATCAGGCTTTTGCTCCCGGGGAGATTAAACGTGCAGAATCGAATGGTGGCTATGCCAGCATAGGAAATCGTGACGGTTACAACTGGGTATGGGAGAATACCGTCAACTATACAAACACTTTTGAGAAGCATACGATTAGCGCTTTGGCCGGTATGACAGCGCAAGCTTTTGTCTCGGAAAATTCGGCAGTTTCAACAGCTGATTTTACAGACGGATTTTTAGGATTCAACTCAATACAATCAGGAGCGTTGCGTCAAGCTGCAAGTTCGGGTATCTCCGAATGGCAGATGTTATCTTATTTGGCTCGTGTGAATTATAATTACGGTGGTCGTTATTTAATGAGTCTGACCGGTCGTATTGACGGATCTTCAAAATTTGGTAAGGGCAATAAATATGGCTTTTTCCCTTCAATCTCGGGTGCATGGAGAATTTCAGAAGAGAATTTCATGAAGCGGGCGCAAGCCATTTCAAATATGAAGTTGAGAGTAAGTTATGGTATTGTGGGCAATGAAGGAATTCCTCCATATAGTTCGCAAGGGCTGATGTATAACACAGAAGCGTATTTTGGCAATAGTGAAGTGGCAACCGGCGTGGTGCCTTATACATTGAGTAATCAAGACTTGAAGTGGGAAACAACTTCGCAGGTGAATCTTGGTTTTGACTTGGGTTTATTTAATAATCGTCTTACCTTAACTGCGGACTATTACCGAAAAAATACGCGCGACTTGCTGCTTGCTATGCCTGTGTCGTTTAATACCGGTTATGATACAGCCGTAAAGAATGTTGGCAGTCTGCGTAATGAGGGTTTTGAATTTGCTTTGGGTGCAGTACCTTTTGCCGGTAAATTCGGCTGGGATATGAATTTTACTCTCGGTTACAATAAGAATGAAATTACAGATTTAGCTGGAAGCCAGGAAAATCTTTCGGGGGCATCTATTTTGGGAGTAACCTATTGGACTAAAATAAATGAGGGTAAGCCTATCGGTACAATTTATGGATATAAAACTGATGGAATAGCACAATTGAGCGAAGACTTGTCTAAAATTCCATATTTCTCTGGAAAAACCTTGAAACATGGTGATCGTAAATATGTCAATAAGAATGGTGATAATGTGATTAATGAGGACGATTTATATGAGTTGGGAAATGCTAATCCGGATTTTACTTTCGGATTCAATAATACCTTTACTTATAACCTGCGCGATCATTCATCCATTGGGCTGACAGTCTATTTGCAAGGTGCGGTAGGTAATGAGATTGTGAACTTCAATAAGTTTTCATTGGAAAGTTTTGACGGACATAAAAATAATTCTGTGGCAGCATTGGAAAGATGGACTCCTGAGAATCCTACTAATAAATATCCTCGTGCCACGACTAAATCATCTGGTACTATTTTGTCCGATCATTATGTGGAAGACGGTTCATATCTCAGAATAAAAGATATCACGTTAAGTTATACTTTCCCCAAAAGCATCCTTCAGAAATTTTATTGTGAGGGACTTACAATCTTTGCCGGATTAAAGAATATTTATACGTTCACCAATTATTCCGGATATGATCCTGAGGTAAGTCGTTTTTCTAACGACAATCTTTCAATGGGAGCTGATTATGGTTCTTATCCGATGTCTAAATCGTATGAGTTTGGTTTAAGAATGAATTTTTAAAAAAGAATAGATTATGAAAAAATACATATTAAGCATTTTATTGAGTGGAGCATTCATGTTCACTGCTTGTTCGGATTTCCTCGACGAAGTGCCTAAAGGGAATATTACAAGTGAAGGATATTATAAAACAGCTCAGCATGCTATATCCGCCACCAATGCTATTTATGATTATTTGATTATCGGATATGCTCCGAATGGGTTATGGGATAAAAACTATGGTGGTACTTTCTACAATGATTATTGGGTTCTTCAGGATATGTTTGCTGATAATTCGGAAACTAATCAGACCAGCATTGACTACCAATCGGTGGAAAATATGCAAATAGACCAATATAATCAGCCTGTAGAATTGCTGTGGAGAGATTTTTATCAAACGATAAAATGTTGTAATGTCGTGATTGATAAAGTTCCATCTATTGATATGGATGTGACTTTAAGAAATCAGTTGGTGGCCGAAGCAAAATTCTTTAGAGCAATGATGTATTTTGATTTGATCCGGATGTTTGGTGATGTTCCTTTACGCGAACATAATGTTGAAAGTGCAGAGGAAGATGCAACTAGCCGGACCTCCAAAGAGACAATTTATGAATTGATCTTTTCGGATCTTAAGACTGCTGAAACCGATTTGAAGTACACTGAACGCTTTGGCGGAGGAAGACCTTATCCTGCATCTGCATCAGCTTTGTTAGCCAGGGTTTATCTAACTTATGCAGCAGAACATCATAG
The DNA here is from genome assembly GCA_900557355.1 of uncultured Bacteroides sp. Taxonomy (GTDB): domain Bacteria; phylum Bacteroidota; class Bacteroidia; order Bacteroidales; family Bacteroidaceae; genus Bacteroides. The sequence goes on along the minus strand of USSR01000112.1, from coordinate 6,009 downwards.
TCAGGAGCATTACCAGCTTGCTGTAGACAAGGCTAAATCTGTCATCCCGAATTTCCCTATGCTTGAAAACTACGGTGATTTATTTAAAGTGGCCAATCGTTTTAATACGGAAATAATCTGGGGAGTAAACTTTAGCGCAACGTTGAGTGAAGGTTGGAAAGGTGCACAGTTTTTGGTACGTTTATTGCCTGCCCTTGACGGAGTAAGCAATGCCCAAGGATGGGAAAATGCTACCGAAGATTTATGGAATAGCTTTGACCGGCAGAATGACCAGCGCCTGGATGTTACTTTGAAGAGAAGTTTTACTTATAGTGATGGTAGCATTAAGGATTTCGATAAGCCCTATGTTTTTAAGTATTGGGATAGTCAAGCCGAACCTAAAGGGAATAATACAGAGGCTATATTTCCGGCAATTCGTACAGCAGAGATGTATTTGATTATAGCCGAAGCTTTGAATGAAATAAATCAAGGAGCTAATGAGGAGGCGGTAATCGCAATTAATGCTGTAAGGAACCGTGCCGGACTGACCACGGCTGTACCTACTGACTATAAGGGATTTAAGAAGACCGTATTGAATGAGTATCGTCATGAATTTGTGATGGAAGGACATCGTTGGTTTGATTTGACCAGGATGTGTACACCGCAAGAATTTGTGTCTATCATAAAGGCTGCCAAACCGGAATCTACTCCTAAAGAATACCATGTGAAATTTCCTATTCCTCAAAGAGAAATAGACCTGTCACAAAACATGATTACGCAGAATGAAGGCTATGGACAATAACCAAAAAGATAGAATTATGAATAAGTTTATCTATTTGTTGGCCTGTACATTATTTGTATCTTGCCAAAACAACAATAAGTCATCTGTAACACAGATGGAAGTCGAACTGGATTCAATGTGGTGTACACGGTTGATGCCTGGACTTGGCAGTGGAGTGACAGGAGGTGACGGTGCTATATCAATAGACTTGAAGGATGGACGGAATCTTTTTATGTGGGGTGACTCGTTTTTTGGAGATGTTGTCGATGATAAAAGGAGTAAAGACTCTAAATTTGTGATGGGTAACACTTTTACGATTATCAATGAGAAAGGAGAACTGGAGACCTTGTATAGTGGTGATTTGAAGAATCCTTCTGCATATATACTGGCAGAGCAGGATGGGGATTCACCCCGTTGGTATTGGCCTGGAGATGGATTTGTGAAAGATGGTATTCTTCATTTGTTCATGTCCAAGTTCAGGAAAGTGGGTGAGGGATCTTTTGGTTTTGAATATATGTGTTGTGACTATTTTCGTCTGGATGTGAAAACCATGAAGATCATTGATAAGATGAATATCCCTGCTGCCAATCAGAATGGTGTACACTATGGACATGCAGTGATGCCTTATCAAAATGCAATCTACATTTACGGAACAAAGTCGGACTCGACAGGAGCAAAGGCAGTTGTTCATGTGGCGAAGGCTGAATTGGTTGATAATAAGCTGGCGAACTTTGTGTATTGGGATGGGGCTAGCTGGCAGGCGGATGCTACTAAAACAGCGAAACTTGAAGGACTTCAGAAAAATATCTCTGAGCAATTCAATGTATTTAGTCTAAATGAAAAAATTGTGTTGGTTTCCCAAAATCGTTCGGGAAATGCCAAAGAAATTTATTCCTATATTGCCGACAGCCCTGAAGGTGCATTTAGTCATGAGAAATTGCTCTATACGGTCGATGAACCTAATTTTGAAAAAGACAGTATGATGACTTATAATACAATGGTACATCCTCAATACATGAAAAATGATAAAATATTGATGTGTTATAACGTTAATACCTATGATTTGAAGAAGGTATTTGAGAAGGCATCATTGTACCAGCCTCGTTTCTTCTGGGTACCCGTAGATCATATATTAAAGTGATAGTTATGGTAAAGAATAACTCTTATTTGAAAGCCATTCCCGTGCTTGCCGCTTTTTTTGTTATGGGATTCTGTGATATAGTCGGTATTTCATCCGACTATATGCAGAAGAGCTTTAATTGGTCTCCAACTATGACAGGTTTTGTTCCTTCAATGGTATTTATCTGGTTTCTATTTTTAGGGATTCCTGTTGGTAACAGAATGAGTAAATACGGACGGAAAAATACAGTACTCGCCAGTATGGCGGTAACAGTTGTTGGGATGTTTTTGCCATTGTTGGTCTACAGTAGTGTAACATGTGTTATTGCGTATGTTTTGCTAGGTATAGGGAACGCCATATTACAGATCTCTTTAAATCCGTTATTGAATAATGTTATTTCCAGCCCTCGGCTATTGACTAGCAGTCTGACGGCCGGACAGGTTATCAAGGCTGTCTCTTCGTTGGTAGGTCCTGAAATTGTATTATTTGCTACCCTGCATTTTGGTGATGATAAATGGTATTATTGTTTCCCCATTTTAGGCGCTATTACATTATTCTTTGCTTTATGGTTGACGTTTACTCCCATTCGGAGAGAGCAGGTGGAAGAGAGTAAAGTATCTGTTTCTGATTCTTTCAACCTGCTGAAAAATAGAACCATACTCATTCTTTTTTTGGGAATATTCTTTATTGTAGGTGTGGATGTCGCTACAAATTATGTCAGTTCAAAATTAATGAGCATCCGGTATGATTGGACTGCGGAACAAGTGAAGTTTGCTCCACAAGTATATTTCTTTAGTAGAACGGTTGGTGCTCTTCTCGGTGCTTTCTTGCTGACCCGCATTGCAGGTGCCCGCTATTTCAAAGTCAATATTCTGGCATGTATCATGATGCTTGTATTATTGATTAGTGTTCAGAATCCCGCTGTTAGTCTATTATGTATTGGCGGAATTGGCTTTTTTGCTTCGTCTGTATTTTCTATTATTTACTCGATGGCATTTCAAGAGTGTCCCACAAAAATGAATCAGATTTCCGGGTTAATGCTGACGGCTGTAGCCGGAGGGGGAGTGGTAACTCCTGTTATTGGGTTTGCAATAGATAACGCCGGAATTACGGCTGGAGTTATTGTCATTTTACTTTGTGTGTTGTATCTCACCTATTGTGCTTTTGCGGTAGGAGAACGGAAATGTGGAGAGCAGACATATAATAAATAAAAATATAATGATGAATCAAAACATAATAAAAGGATTGCTAGTAGCTGCTATATGGTGCAGCAATATTCTTGTACTTCAGGCAGCACAAGATAATATAGCCCCACGGGCGCATGTCACGGTATCTAATGTGTTGAATGAGAATTATGCTGCCGACAACCTGGTTGACGGTAAAATAATGTATGATGATAAGGGCGAGTGGGCTTGCAAGGGAAGTGTTACATCGTGGGGAGTCATGTATACCCCGTGGGCACAGTTGGAATGGGATGAAGAAGTGTGTGTGGATCGAGTGGTGCTGTATGACCGGGTATCTCTTGCTGAACACCTTGCCGGTGGAACTCTTCATTTCAGTGATGGATCTCAGCTTAGTGTAACAGCTATTCCCAATGATGGAAGCCCGAAAAGTATCTCTTTCCCTAAGAAAAAGGTGAAATGGATTCGTTTTGAGGCAACAGATGGGAATGGAAAGAATTTGGGGTTGTCTGAAATCGAAGTTTTTGCCGCACATGGTAATCAAACTGACTATGTAGAGTGGGTTGACCCTTATATTGAAACTACCCGGGGACGGTGGTTTTTCTGTACTCCGGGCGGACGTCCCTTTGGTATGGTGGCTGCTCATGCTTTCACCCGCAATAAAAATCAGGGAGGTGGCGGATATAATTATAATTTTCCGGATATCTTAGGATTCTCTCAAATAAATGAATGGATGATTTCCGGTCCGAACATTATGCCGGTTGTAGGGGAAATAAATCCTACTGAAGGTATGGCAGGATGGAAATCACCTTTTAAACATGAAAGTGAAATAATTCAGCCAGGCTATCATCGTCTGTATTTGGACCGGTATAAGACTTGGGTGGAGTATACGGCAACAGAGCGGGCTACATTCTACCGTTTGAATTATACCGAAAATGTAAATGCCAAATTATTGGTGGATGTAGGTAGTGTTTTAGGGAATTGCTCTATGGATAAAGCTACCTTACTGCGTGTCAGCAATACACGTGTTGTAGGAGAATTTTTCACGACAGAACGCTTTTGGGGTGGTCCTGACAGCATAAAAATAAGCTTTGTACTAGATTGTAACCGTCCCATAAAAAGCATTGACGGATGGAATGAGAAAGGTGTCTTGCCCGATGTTGAGGCTATTGCGGGGAATGCTGCCGGTATGGTTTTGAACTTTGGACAATTGAATGCTGAAGAGTTGCTTTTTAAAATGGCATTCTCATATACAAGCGTAGACAATGCAATAGCCAATATGGATGCGGAACTGAACCATTGGGATTTTGACAAGGTATGTAAAGAAACCCGTTCTGTCTGGAATGAGGCTTTAGGACGTATAGCTGTTGAAGGTGGTACGGATGCTCAACGCATCAAATTCTACACTGACCTTTGGCATGTATTGCTAGGGCGACATAAAATAAATGATGTGAATGGCTATTATCCGGATTATGCCGGAAATAAATACGTCAATAAACGTCTGAACCTATGAAGGTACGTCGTCTTCCACTTACGGCGGATGGAAAACCTAAGTTTAATATGTATGGCTTTGACGGGCTTTGGTTGACACACTGGAATTTAAACGTATTATGGGGTCTGGCATGGCCCGAAGTCATGGATGATTTATCTGCTTGTTTAGTTCAGTATGCTGATAATGGTAAGCTGTTGCCTCGTGGGGCATGTTCGGGTGGATATTCATTTATTATGAGCGGTTGTCCGGCTACCAGCTTGCTGGTAAGTACATATATGAAAGGAATTATGAAAAAAGCCGATCCTTTGCATACATTTGATGTCATAAAACGTAATCATATGCCTGGCGGAATGATGAGCTATGAGAGTGCTGATGATTTAAAGTTTTATATCAGTCATGGTTATTGTCCGGACAATGCAAGTAAAACTCTGGAATGGGCATTTCAAGATTGGGGAGCAAGCCGGATGGCTGCAAGGTTGGGAAAACACTCGGATGCACGTATGTTTGAAAAACGCTCACGAGCATGGACTCCTTTATTCAATGCGGAACTGGGCTTGGTATTTCCGAAAAAGAGAAATGGTGAATGGCTGCATCAGGATGCATTGAGTGGAAACGGTTGGGTGGAAGCGAATTCCTGGCAGGCCACATGGTCTTTGTCTCATGAACTGCCTAAGCTGGTAAAGATGATGGGAGGAGCAGATAAGTTTTGCGAGAAATTAAATTTCGCATTTGAGCAGGCAAGAGATTTAGATTTTGTTTATGCTTACAGTGGAGGATACGTAAGTTATGCTAATCAGCCCGGATGTTCTAATGCACACATCTTTGCTTATGGTGGAAAACCTTGGTTGACACAATATTGGGTACGTCAGGTAAAAGAACGTGCGTATGGAGGAATTACTCCAGATAAAGGGTACGGTGGTCATGATGAAGATGAAGGTCAAATGGGAGGGGTCAGTGCATTGATGGCACTTGGACTATTTAGTGTAACAGGTACGGAATCTGATACTCCATACTACGATATTACTTCACCTATTTTTGATAAGATCACAATCAAACTGAATGGGGATTATTATGAAGGAAGTACATTTACTATAACTACCCACAATAATTCTGCTGAAAATTGTTATATCCAACGTGCGCAATTGAACGGTATGGAATGGAATTATGCACAATTTAATCATGCAGACTTTACGAAAGGAGGAAAGCTTGAGCTATGGTTAGGCAATGAACCCAATAAATCGTGGGGAAAACTTAAATATTTGGCTCCGGACTCAGATTTATAATTGAAATAAAACAGTTGTTATTTCTCTATTAAGTGATTGGAATAATGCCGAGTAGTGGTTCTGTTATAACTAATCATGTTGACAGAACCACTTCTTTTAGAGGCGTCTATTAAAGAGAAGAAGATGCTATCTTCGCCCGAATCCTACTTAGCGACTGCGGAGTTATCCACAAG
>USSR01000111.1 GCA_900557355.1 uncultured Bacteroides sp. | reverse complement strand
ACTGCGCAATATCTTTGGTCGATAGATTTAGCCGTAACAGTGCACAAAATCTCAAGTCACTGGCTGTGAGACTGGGATATTGTTTACGCAGGTTACGGAAGAAATTCTTATGGATCATATCAAAATTCTTGTGGTAAATATCCCAGAATTCCTCCTCATTCAGGTTTCCGTTAATCTGCTTCAGTATGGTGTCTATATCATGTTGATTGATAATTCCTTTATGCTCTTGTTCAGACATAACCTCTTTCAAGCTTTCAACTGCTTTACGCTGGACTACGGCATCGAGAGCCAGGCTGGCTAATTCCTTACTTTTGACCTGTAATTCTGCTTCAAGTAATTGTTCGCGTTGTTGCGCAATGATATGTTCCTGCTCCAACATCTTGAAGTCCTGTTTCATTTTCTCTTTTTCAAACTCCCTATTACGTTTTCTTAGCATTTTGGCAGCATGCCAACGAGAGTAGAAGTATACTATTACACTCGCAAGAAGCACATATATTATCCAAGCATATATGGACAGATAAAATGGGCGTGGTTTATTGAAATAATATTCTACGGAACTAAGTACCTGACCATCGACATTTTTCACTGAAGCCGTAAAATGATAATCTCCATACCCTAAGCTACCAAATGTGACTACCGGATCGGCTGATTCTGACATCAGGTCCAAGCTACTTCCCGTGAGATGATAGCAAAAACGGAGCGGTTCGCAGTTAAAATTAGGATAAGACAAATGGAAAGTTATATCCCCCCATATTTTCTTGTTGTCTTTCTTTTTGGCAGATACAGGCATTAGATGCAATTGATAATCCTGCGACAAAGAAGTAGCTTTTCTAATGAGTAAAGAATTCCTTTGCAGCAAAGTGTCTTTTTTCAGATTCATATCCAAACGCCCTATACCATTGTTGAGACAGAAATAAGTAATGTTATTGTTTACATATACATTATTATTGTTTTCATTGCATTCAAGTCCGAAAAAAGAGGAAGGGATGAAGCGTTCCATCCTGAAATTGTCATTATCATATCTTATCAGGGTGTATCCACGATAGTCGGTAAGCCAATAGAGGTTATCATCTACCGGTATAGCCATATTAATCCCATTTTTGAGAATGGAGTTAAGTTGTACGAAAGGTATGATACGTTGGTTAATATCATCATAAGTATACGTTCTTTTGCTGTCCGACAATACCACTCTTCCACGTATCTTCATAACATGCATTAGGCTTGCATTATTCTCTTCGTCTGACAATGATTTGATATACGTGCACTTTTCCACCTTTTTTAAATCCCTTGAAAGCTCTATCCTGTAGATACCGAGACTCATATGTGCAGCCCATATATTTCCACTATGATCGACCTCGAACTGGCGTACCGGATTCCAGAAGCCATCAATGGAATGAGAAAAACTCCATTTACCATTATATTTACGATAGACTCGGAGGTTATAATAAGACGACTCAATGAGAACTTCCTGCCCATTAATTATACATTTGCGCAGACACGTGCTACTAGTTTCTGTTTCAGGGATGTTACTGGCTACAGTTCCCGTTATAATTTTAGTTCCGAAATTGTTTCCCAGCAGAATTTGTGAATCAAATGTACTGATATGCCAGTTCTGTCCTTCGGTACCCTGGATAGGAACAATTGTTTGGTCGGCAAAAGAGTACAACCAGGCAGACTGGTTAGTAGCAATATATAGACTATTATTAAATGCATTGACCCCATATACCATTCCGAATGACTGTGAATTGCGGTCAGGTATCAGAATGGAATAGGGAGAACCGGTATGGATTAATGCAATGCCGATATCAAGTGCCGCCCATACATTATTATCCCGATCACAGAAAAGCCGTAATACAGAATTGTTATATAAACGATTTTCCATATCATAATGCCACTTCTCTTTTCCTTCTTTGTCAATGGCATAAATACCATTACGGATCGTTCCGAGTACGATTGTCGAATCTGATGGAATCATTACGGCACGATTCATCTGCTGACTTTTTAATTCCTGATCGATAGCGGTAGGGTGGGGAGAAAGTGTCTTTCCGTCATAGTCAAAAAGTCCGTTCCACTCGGTACATAGAATCATTTTTCCTCCTGCTGTGGGAATGACCGCAACCACAGAGTCATCTTTTAATGCTTTACGTTTAATCAATAGTTTATATTCATCATTTTCCAGAAGATAAAAATCACCGTTGACCATCTGTACATAGATTTGTCCATGCGCTTTATGAAAATACAATGGCAAATGTTGAGAGTTATAGTGTGCGGTTACTTTCTTTCCGTCATATTTAAACCAAGAACTGAATGATTGGAAATAAATGCATTCACCTATTTTGAGTATATTCCATATTTCATCATTGTGTGTTTCGATATTCTTGAGTTGGCTCCATAAGGAAGTGTATTCAAGTATACCAAGAGAGTTGCGGCTGAAATAGCCGAAATCCTCGTATGTTCCCACATAAATACGGTCACCATCAATGAGTATGGATCGCACAAGCTGATTACCGGGCATTTGATATTTACTCCACGTATAGCCATCGAAACATAATAGTCCTGTATTATTTCCAATGTACATCTCTCCGTTCTTTCCTTGAGCTAAAGCCCAGTTTTGTAATCCCGCTTGGTAGTCTTTGGCTGTATAGTTGGTCACAATGGGCATAAATGTAGATGCATGACTTATTACTGGGGATAAACATCCTCCTATGAAAATAAATAATAAATAGATAAAATCAGTGCGTCTCATAGAATACTCTCTCTATTATAGTGATGGAAAATAATTTCAAATATAATATCAAATAATTAAAAAATCCCAAATCAGCGAAAAAACATGCCAAAATAAGTGTCTACAAGCGATAAACGTACTAAAAACGTAGTGTTGTACAGCATAAAAGTAGTAGCGTAGTATGCGTTATTTTGCAAGAATTTTAAAAACTCCATTCCTTTGTTGCATCGATTTTTTAGCAACCTTATTATCAACTAATACGTAAAAAAATGAAGAGAAAGATTACTTTTCTTGTAGTTGCAGTGTTGTGTTTACAGACACTGCTTGCTCAAAACAAAACAATCAGAGGTACTATTGTTGATTCCTTTAGTGAACCGATCATTGGTGCGTCTGCTCATGTAAAAGGTACCTATACTGGTACTATCTCGGACCTTAATGGTAACTATACTTTGGAAAACGTTCCCGAAGATGCTATTATTACCTTCTCTTATATAGGAATGATACCTCAAGAAATTGCTGTAAAAGGGAAGAATGTAATCAATGTTCAATTAAAAGATGATGTTCAGAAGCTGGAAGAAGTGGTCGTGATCGGTTACGGTTCAGCCAAAGCCAAGGACTTGACTTCTCCCATTACGGTAGTCAAGGGGGAAGCGTTACTTTCTACTCCCGCCTCTTCACCTATGGCTGCTATGCAAGGGAAAGTGGCCGGAGTAAACGTTACCAATAGCGGTACTCCGGGAGAAGGGCCGAAGGTAGCTATTCGTGGTAAAGGATCATTTTCCAACAGTTCGCCTCTTTATGTTGTAGACGGTATGTTCTATGATGATATCAATTTCCTCAATAGTAATGACATTCAGGATATGTCCGTGTTGAAGGATGCTTCGGCTGCTGCCATTTATGGTGTGCGTGCCGCTAATGGTGTTGTTATTATCACTACCAAAAAAGGCCAACGTAATCAGAAAGCTAAAATTACCTATAACGGATATATAGGTGTACAGAAAGCTACAAACGTTTTAGAAATGGCTAACTCTCAAGAGTATTCTACTATGCTTCTCGAAGCTAATTATGATGCATATGTATCTACCATGAAGGCCTCTATTGATAAATTCGGCGGTGACTATTCCGATCCGGATTTTCATAACTGGAAATTCGATTCAGACACAGACTGGTATAAGGAGTTACTGCGGAGTGCGCTTATCACTAACCACAGTTTGGGAATTAGTGGTGGAACAGAGAAAAGCACTTATTCCGTAGGTATGAGTTATTTGTATCAGGATGGTGTAATGGATGTAGAGAATAACTATAAACGTCTCAATTTCCGTGCAGCACTCGATTATGAAGCAACCAACTGGCTGAAGGTCGGTTTCAATGGTGTATTTAGTAACTCTACCCAAGTGTTGCCACAAAATAAAGCTTGGCAGCAGGCATTTAATGCTCCGGGCATTTATCCGGTTTATGATCCGGCAAATGACAATACTTTCCCCGACAAGTATGCATCACCTGATGCAGTTGGTTTCACTGCTAACTTCTACAATCCTGTGGCAACAGCCAACTATTATGATTCACAAAATGAGAACTATCAGGTATTGACTAACTTCTATGCACAGTTCCAACTCTTGCCGGAGAAGTTAAATTTCAGAACGAGTTATAGTTATGATTATTCAGCCATTCGTGGTCGTGAATATATAGCTCCCTACTATGTAAGTAGCTGGCAACAACAGGCCGTTTCAGAATTGACAAAGAAAGATACGAACTATTACAATTACATTTGGGATAATATATTGACCTATAATAATCAGTGGGGAAAACATAACTTTGGAGCCATGTTGGGTTACTCTATGCGGCAACAACAGTACAGATATATGTGGGGAAAAGCTAATAATGTACCAGAAGGAAAGGACGAATGGCTTTATTTGAGTCAGGGAAATGCTGAAGGTGTAACTCTTGGAGATGATGGTTACTGCTATCGCGGTCAGTCTTATTTCACCCGTTTAAGTTATGACTATGCAGGGAAATATCTGTTGACATTCACTATGCGTGCGGACGGTTCTTCCAAATATCAGGAACATTGGGGATATTTCCCATCCGTTGGTGCTGCATGGGTTATCAGTGAAGAAGATTTTATGAAAGATCAAAAGTTCTTCGATTACCTGAAACTGCGTGCCAGCTGGGGACGTTTGGGTAATGACCACGTAGCTGCAAGTGACGGTTTTGCTTCAATTACCACAGGTAATTCTGCATCCGGTGTATTTGGAAACTCTACTTTCCCAGGCTATCAAAATACAACTTATTTCAGTTATTTGAAGTGGGAGCTGGTAGATGAAACAAACGTCGGTTTGAACTTCTCTACTTTTAAGAACCGTTTGAATGTAGATTTGGACTATTTCTATCGCCTGACAAAAAGAGCTGTTATATCTCCGCGTTTACCGTTCAGCAATGACGTACTTGCCGGAAACTATGGTAAGATTCTGAATTCGGGTTTTGATTTATCACTTAACTGGAATGATAATATCGGAAGAGACTTCAAGTATAATTTGGGAGTGAACCTTTCATATTTGAAGAATAAGGTGAAAGACCTTGGAGGATTGAGCTCTATCAAGGGAGGAAAGACCATTAATATGGTAGGCAAAGAAATGAATTCATACTATGGATATAAGGTTGTAGGAGTTTATCAGACTTTGGAAGAATGTGCGGAAGATCCGATTGCCGTAGCCAACAATCTTGTACCGGGTGACTTCAAGTATGAAGATGTAAACGGTGATAACGTGATTGATGGTGATGACCGCCAAGTACTTGGCTCTTACATACCTAATTTTACATACGGCATTAATCTTGGTTTGAACTGGAAGAATCTGGATTTTGAATTGACTACGTATGGTCAAACAGGTGGACAGATATACAACCGTAAACGTGCTTTGCGTTATGCACAGTCTAATTATAACTTTGATAAAGCACAGTATGAGAATCGTTGGACCGGACCGGGTTCTACTAACTCGCATCCGTCTGCTGCAGCATTGGTAAAGGGCTGGAATGTATCTGACCAAAGAGTGAACTCTTATTTTGTAGAAAGTGCGGATTTCTTCCGTATTCAGAACATAACTCTCGGTTATAGTTTGCGTAATATCAAGATGGGAAATTACACATTGCCGGGTATCCGTTTCTCACTGACGGCAGACCGTCCGTTCACGACATTTAAGGCGAATTCATTCACTCCGGAGTTGAGCGATGCTGAAGGATGGGATACAGAAGTTTATCCTTTGACATCTACTTATAGCTTTGGAATCCAGATTGATTTCTAAGCCGGAATGGAAAAATTAATTTTAATCTAACAAAAGAACAAGAAAATGAGAATACTAAAGAATATCTTAATATATGCGTTGCCAGCATTAATGTTATGCAATACATCATGTGATTATCTTGATAAAGAGCCCGAAAATAAGGTTCCGGAAGAGAATGTAGACTTTACTCAAATTGAGAATATGTATCAAGCGGTTTCCGGAGTATATGCTAAAGTTAGAACAGGTGGTATGCACTGGGTGATATGGCCATTGTCTGTCGTGCGTGATGATGATGTTTGGTCCGGACGTATAGATGACCAGGCAACCCTTATTGATATGGGTAACTACAACTACGACAGTTCTTTCTGGGGACTCAACGAGATGTGGAATCAGTATTATGGTATCATAAAAGTGGCCAATGCTGCTCTTGAATCGCTGGATTCCTACGCAGAAAATATCACGTCGGACGATGATATGACTAATTACCGCTCTTACTGTGGTGAAGTGAGGTTCCTTCGTGCTTATGCCTATTACCGACTTGTACAGGCTTTTGGTCCGGTAACTATTTTGCGTAGTAATACTCAAACCGACATGACCCGTTCAACGATCAATGCTGTATATAAATATGTTCTTGAAGATCTACAGTATACGATGGACCATACTCCGAGATTACGTCCGAATGAAATGGCTCATTATGGTGCTGTCACTGCTTTCTCGGCAGAGATGCTTGCAGCAAAGATACATCTGAATCAGGGTAATTATGGAGAAGTTGAAACATTGACAGATGATATTATCGGTAGCAAGAAATTTAAGCTTTATGATGATTACTATAATTTATTCAAGATTCCGGGTAAGGTTTGTGATGAATCGTTATTCGAATGTCAGTGTACTGACTTTGGTCTTGGGTCAGGTGATATGGTAGATGCTGATAACTGGTTTGTATTCCAAGGACCGGCGAACGACGGAAATATTTCAGGCTGGGGATTTATCGGTATATATAAAGATTTCCGTGATTGGGCAGCGGCTCGTGGTGAGACTATCCGTGCTACGACTTCGTTCCTGTTGGCTGGTACAACTACTCCAAGCGGTGATGTGATTCGTGAATTGCAGAACTCTACTCAAACAGATTGCTGGAATGGAAAAGCTTATACTCCGACAAATCAGTTGACACCAGGTCGTACTAAATATGGTGCAAATAACAATGTACGTATATTCCGTTACGCTGATGTATTATTGATGAATGCAGAAGCTAAGGTACGTTTGGGTAAGGATGGTGATGCGTCATTGAAACTTGTACGTGATCGTGCGGGAATGTCCGAGATTGATGGTGCGACTGTAGACCAAATCCTTGATGAACGCCGTATGGAACTTGTTTGTGAGTGGGGAGAACGTTACAATGACTTGATTCGTACCGGTAAGGCTGCTTCTGTGCTTGGTTCCAAAGGATGGACTGAAGATAAAACCTATTATCCGCTTCCTTTCGATCAGGTATCTAATATCCCAAGTCTGACGAACGAACCGATTGACGAGTAATTATGTCTAAATAAAATTAGGAAATGACAGGAATAGTAAAAAAGATATTACTAAGTTCTGGGATAGCGTTCTCTGCCTTGGCAGGGAACGCATTACCACCGGAAGATTCTATAAAAGTAGTAAAAGGACAGGTAAGCGACTACTATATCCCGGTAGTAAATCAATACGAAATAACCGGAACGGTTGTAGATGAACGGGGTAATCCGCTTGAAGGGGCTACCGTTATGTTTTTCTCGAGTCCGGTTCATTGTAACACGAACATAGAAGGCCGTTATACGTTGAAGGCTACTGATAACGATGTGCATCTTTATGCCTATTATCCGGGAAAATCTTTTGCCAATGTAAAACGTGCTGTTGACGACCGGCAAGTGAAAATCGTTATGCAATCAGGAAAGCATAAGTCTGTGCAGCGTCAGCCTGCTCAAGCTACAAGGTGGTATGACCCTGCGCATCCTGTCACTCGTACCTATTGTAATCCTATGAATATTAGTTATAACTATGAACCTTATAACAACAATGTTCAGTCTAACGGATCGTTCAGATCTTCTGCCGATCCGATGGGATTAATTTATAAAGATGAGTATTTCCTGTTTTCCACGAACCAGGGAGGCTTCCATTATTCAAAGAATCTAAGTGACTGGGAATTTGCTCCGGCCTCTTTCCAGCGTCGTCCTACGGATGACGATATGTGTGCTCCGGCAGCATTTGTAAGCGGAGATACGCTGTTCTATACCGGTTCTACTTATGAAGGATTGCCCGTATGGTATAGCACGTCTCCCAAATCCGGGCGTTTTAAGCGTGCTGTCGAACGTAATACGTTACCTTCATGGGATCCTTGCTTGTTTTTGGATGATGATGGTAAGCTCTATCTTTATTATGGTTCGAGTAATGAATACCCTCTTAAAGGCGTACAAGTCAGTCGTGATGATTTTCGTCCGGTCAGTAAGATCTATGATATAATGATGCTTCGTCCGGAAGAACATGGCTGGGAACGGTTTGGCATGAACAATGATGATGAAGTGACGTTGCGTCCGTTTACCGAAGGGGCTTATATGACGAAGCATAATGGAAAATATTATTTTCAGTACGGTGCTCCGGGAACGGAGTTTAAGGTATATGCCGACGGAGTATATGTCAGTGATTCGCCATTAGGACCGTTCACTTACCAGCAGCATAATCCGATGAGCTATAAGCCCGGTGGATTTGTACAGGGAGTAGGACACAGTGGTACTTTTCAAGATTTGAAAGGAAACTACTGGCATGTGGGTACTTGTATGTTATCCCTCAAATATAAGTTTGAAAGACGTATCGGATTATATCCTACAACATTCGATCCGGATGGGGTGATGTACTCTACCACAGCATTCGGCGATTATCCTTGCTGGAATGCCGACTACGATATTAAAAATCCGGCTGACCGGTTTACCGGATGGATGCTTCTTTCTTATGAGAAACCGGTAAAAGTATCCAGCACCGACAGCATCTATTCCGCTTCCAATCTTACCGATGAAAATATGCGTACGTATTGGGCTGCTAAAACCGGGGAACCGGGTGAGTGGATAGAAATTGACCTTGGCGCCATGAAACACATAAAGGCGATCCAACTCAACTACTATGACCATAAAAGTGTGCAGCATAATCGTGCAAACGATTTATACTATCAATATCGTATCTACTCCAGTGATAACGGGACAGACTGGACACTGGCGGTAGATAAAAGTGATAACGATAAAGATGTGCCTCATGACTACATCGAATTGGGTGAGACGCTGGATGCCCGCTATCTGAAACTGGAAAACATTCATGTTCCATCCGGCAATTTTTGTCTTTCTGAGTTCCGGGTGTTTGGTAATGCTGATGGAGAGAAACCTCTGCCCGTACGAAACTTCAAGATAGTGCGTGACAAACAGGATAAGCGCAATGCAATGATTTCGTGGAATCCCTCATCCGATGCCTACGGCTATAATATTTATTATGGCATTGCTCCCGAAAAGCTATATAACTGCATCACCGTGAACGGTGCGGATCATTATGACTTCCGGGGACTCGACCTTGGTACGACTTACTACTTTGCCATTGAAGCTTTGAATGAATCGGGGCGGTCGGCGTTGTCGAAAGTCGTGAAACAATAATTATTAATCAGAAGAAATACTTTATAAGATGATGGAATGGACAAGAACCGGCATATTTATTACTCTACTCGTAGTGGTATGCGCATGTACACAAAAGAACAAGACAGTGACCGATGCGGAGCCTGATCGCCCCGAGGCATTTGCGAACGACGATGAACTACTCGACTATATTCAAAAGACGCATTTCAACTATATGTGGGAAGGTGCGGAAAAGACTTCCGGACTGGCCTGCGAACGTATACATCTTGATAATGTTTATCCACAGCAGGACCAGGATGTAATTACGATTGGAGGTAGCGGATTTGGAATTGCCGGCTTGTTGGTGGCTATCGAACGAAACTTTATCAACCGGGAAGAAGGTGTAGCCCGGTTGACAAAGATTGTAGATTATTTGGCAAAAGCCGATCGTTTTCATGGAGTATGGCCGCATTGGCTCCATGGTCCTACGGGCAAAGTGAAACCGTTCGGAACAAAAGATGACGGTGGCGACCTGGTAGAAAGTAGCTTCCTTATGCAAAGCCTGCTGTGTGTACGGCAATACGTAAAGGATGGCAACGAGAAAGAAAAAGCACTGGCTGCTAAAATAGACGAACTGTGGCACGGGATGGAATTCGACTGGTATCGCAACGGCGATCAGAATGTATTATACTGGCATTGGTCTCCTAACTATGGCTGGGAAATGAACTTCCCGCTCGAGGGCTATAATGAATGTCTGATTACCTATATCCTTGCAGCTTCATCCCCTACACATTCCGTTCCGGCAGCCTGTTACCATGAAGGGTGGGCGCGTAGTGGTGGCATCAAAAGCGCTTCCAAACCTTACGGTTACCCGCTCGAACTGAAGCATAATGGCGCAGAAGAGAAAGGCGGTCCCTTATTCTGGGCACACTACTCTTATATCGGTCTCGACCCGCGTAACTTGACCGATCAATATGCCAACTACTGGAATGTGGTACGCAATCATGCGATGAGTGATTATCAATATTGTGTCACTAATCCGAAAGGCTACAAAGGATATGGACCTGATTGCTGGGGACTTACAGCGAGTTACTCCATAAATGGCTATTCAGCCCACATGCCCGACAATGATCTCGGTGTGATAACTCCTACTGCCGCTTTATCCTCTTTCCCTTACACACCGGAAGAGTCAATGGCCGCCTTGAAAGGTTTCTATAAACAAGGATCATGGATTTGGGGGAAATATGGATTCTACGATGCATTCTCACCGAACGAAAAGTGGACTGTTCCGCATTATCTCGCCATCGACCAGTGTACGATTGCGCCAATGATAGAGAACCACCGTACAGGACTACTTTGGCGGTTATTCATGAGTTGTCCGGAAATTCAGGATGGACTGAAAAAGCTAGGTTTCACTTCTACAACAGCCGAATAAAAACAGAAGAAAGAATAATATAAATACAAAACAGAATATGAGAATAGGTAGATTTTTGCTAACAGCAGTGATTACAGCGTCTGCTTTCACTGCTATGGCTGCCCCGCAAGCCGATAAAGATAAAATGGATCAGTTTATTGACAACCTGATGGGGAAGATGACTTTGCAGGAAAAGATCGGTCAGCTCAACCTTCCTGTGTCGGGTGAAATTGTTACCGGACAAGCTAAGAGCAGTGATGTGGCCGGTAAGATAAGGAAAGGTCAGGTCGGTGGTCTTTTCAATGTAAAAGGAGTGGAGAATATTCGGGAAGTCCAAAAGATTGCCGTAGAGCAGAGCCGTTTGAAAATTCCTTTGTTGTTTGGTATGGATGTCATCCACGGATATGAGACTGTTTTTCCTATTCCTTTGGCACTGTCTTGTAGCTGGGATATGGAGGCTATCAAAGAATCTGCCCGTATAGCCGCAAAAGAATCCAGTGCCGATGGTATTTGCTGGACTTTCAGTCCTATGGTCGATATCTGTCGTGATCCCCGCTGGGGACGTATGGCTGAAGGTGGAGGCGAAGATCCTTATTTAGGTTCGGAGATTTCGGCAGCCATGGTAAAAGGTTATCAAGGTGATGATCTGACAGATAAGAACACTATTATGGCTTGTGTGAAACACTTTGCCCTGTATGGCGCACCCGAAGCCGGTCGTGACTATAACACAGTAGACATGAGTCACCTAAGTATGTTCAACAATTATTTTCCTCCTTATAAAGCAGCTATTGACGCTGGTGTGGGTAGTGTGATGACTTCTTTCAATGTGGTTGACGGTATTCCTGCTACCGGCAACAAGTGGCTGATGACCGATGTCTTGCGTGACCGTTGGGGATTTGATGGTTTTGTTGTGACAGACTACACAGCTATTTCCGAGATGATTGCTCACGGAATGGGAGATCTTCAACAGGTATCTGCCATGTCACTTAGTGCCGGAACTGATATGGATATGGTTGCAGACGGGTTCCTCACTACTTTGGAGAAATCTCTAAAAGAAGGAAAAGTGACAATGGCTGAAATAGACAAAGCCTGCCGTCGTATTCTCGAAGCAAAATACAAGCTCGGATTATTTGATGATCCTTATAAATATTGTGATGCAAGCCGTGTAAAGAAAGATATCTTTACGGCAGAAAACCGTGCCGTAGCCCGTAAAATAGCTACTGAAACATTTGTGCTTTTGAAGAATGAAAATAACCTGCTTCCATTACAGTGTAAAGGCAAAATAACTCTTGTCGGCCCGCTTGCCAATACAAAGGCCAATATGCCGGGTACATGGAGTGTGGCAGCTGCTTCTGACAAATACAATTCCCTGTATGAAAGCATGAAGCAATCATTGGCAGGTAAAGCGGAAGTTCTTTATGCCAAAGGTTCAAATCTGATGTATGATGCTCAAAGAGAGGCGGAAGCTACCATGTTCGGTCGTGAAATGCGTGATCCGCGTAGTGCGCAGGAATTGCTTGATGAGGCTTTGAGTGTAGCTTCCCAAGCGGATGTGATTGTGGCGGCAGTTGGTGAATCGTCTGAAATGAGTGGTGAATCCAGCAGCCGTACTAATCTTGAAATGCCGGATGCGCAGCGTGATCTTCTGACAGCATTGAAAAAGACAGGCAAACCGATTGTACTGGTCTATTTTGCAGGTCGCAGCACTGTGATGACTTGGGAGCAGGAAAATTTCCCGGCTATACTGAATGTATGGTTCGGAGGCAGTGAAGCAGCCGACGCGATTTGTGATGTAGTATTCGGAGATGTTTCTCCGAGTGGAAAACTGACTACGACCTTCCCGAAGAACGTAGGACAAATCCCTTTGTATTACAACCATTTGAATACAGGTCGTCCTTTAGAGGCAGGAAAGTGGTTCAGTAAATTCCGTAGCAACTATCTTGATATAGACAATGATCCTCTTTATCCATTTGGATATGGATTGTCATATACCACATTCCGTTACGGTGATCTTCAACTTAGCAATAACTCAATGAATGAAAAGGGGAAGATAACCGCCTCTGTCACCGTCACCAATACGGGCAACTATGATGCTGACGAAATCGTACAAATGTATATCCGTGATATGGTAGGGAGTGTAGCACGTCCGGTGAAAGAATTGAAAGGCTTCGAACGTATCCATTTGAAGAAAGGGGAAAGCCGCACTGTCTCTTTTGATATCACAGCAGAACAACTGAAATTCTATAACAGTGCGCTGAATTGGGTATGTGAA
Source organism: uncultured Bacteroides sp. (assembly GCA_900557355.1). Lineage (GTDB taxonomy): Bacteria > Bacteroidota > Bacteroidia > Bacteroidales > Bacteroidaceae > Bacteroides. The sequence goes on along the minus strand of USSR01000111.1, from coordinate 355 downwards.
CCGGGAGAATTTGAAGTGATGGTTGGTGGAAATAGCCGCGATGTACAAACAAAGAAATTCAGTTTGCAATAATACATATATGCTAAAATGACGTTTTCACTAAGGTTAGTCTAGGTATATTCATCAAATATGGTCAAACGATAGAAAGAGAATGAAGTCTCAATTTATTGTTTGACCATATTTTTATAAGTATTTTAAATCAGAAGTTGCTTTATAAATTCAAGGTTTTTCAAATACTCTTTTCTTTTTAAGTCATCCGGTACAAAATTATTAGTGTTTGCTTTTTAGTCTTTTCAAGTTTATTGCACCTCGAAACTCCCCTTCAACCGTATATCCTGTGAAGAATCTCCCACCA
>USSR01000110.1 GCA_900557355.1 uncultured Bacteroides sp. | reverse complement strand
CTAGTCACCCGCCCTTGCCCTCGGCAGGTGAATGTATTTCACCTTACGAGGACACGGCTGTTTGTTCGTAAGATGTGATTACCTGTTCGCAGGATGACAGGATACACTGACTGCCAGAGCTTTCGTAGTACACACGAAACCTTTGGCATAGTTCACTTTCTTGTTGGAACGGTAATACTCACATTCCCCCGCCATAGCCTCAATCGTTTTCGGATTCAGCGTAGGCAGAAAAGTAATGTTTGCCGAAGCATGAGAGTATGCAATCCGGCGTAAACAAGTGTCGGCATGAGAACAATCTGCTGCTGCTGCGCACAGACCAAAATTATAGGGCACTTTTGAATAATCAAATGTTTCTTTTTCCATTATATTTATAAGATTAATGATTGAAGGGCAAAGGTACAACATATATTACAGATTGGTACGATTTTCTTCAGACACAAATATACCTGTTTTCTTTGTTTACTGGGCAGTTATTCTTATTTTTGTCATTAACCTAATATTCCATTGATATGAACAGTTATATATTCCTTGATAACGTCCGTTTCTTTGCCTACCACGGTGTAGGTCAGCAAGAGCGGGAAGTAGGTAATGAATTTGTCATTAACCTGAAATTGAAAGTCGATATTGCACGTGCCGCCGAGACTGACGATGTGACACATACCGTCAGCTATGCCGATGTATACGAAAATGTGAAAGCTGAGATGGAGATACCTTCTAAATTGCTGGAACATGTTTGCGGACGTATTGTAAAGCGCCTGTTCCGCACTTTCCCCACTGTTAAAGCTATTGAACTGAAACTCGCTAAACGCAATCCGCCCATGGAAGCCGATTTGGATGCGGCAGGAGTGGAAGTACAATGTGAAAGAGTTTAAAAAGAAACCTCCTCCATTCGTTCCAGTTCGCAGCCTCGAAACTGTACCACAATGCAATGTAACTGCGTATTCTGTATCAACTGCTTCACCTTGGGGGCAGCAGCATACATCCTTACCTGCCCCACTGCTTCCTGCCATTGCGTTTCGGTTTTCGATTCCGAATCTTTGGAGGAGAGGTATTTTAGTTCTATGATGTAACTGTGTGCCACTTCATAACGCAACAGGTCGGGCATTAGGAAAAGATCACAGAAACCATGGTTCAGTTCCAGTTCGGGAGCAAGCAGGTAGTAGGCGTTCACACTCAGATAAGCCGTGAAAAAGCCTTGGATATTTCGCTCGCCTTCGATGGCACTGCGAACGGAAGAGTTCTCCTTGTAGGCGTGAGCAATGAATTCCAGTGATTCACGCCAATGACCATCGTAAGCCATATCGTAGAATAAGTCCAGCATACTGTTGAGATCAATATACCGTCTCTCCTGATACTCTTCCAGCATGAATTCATAATACTGCTTACGCACATTGTTGTTAGGGATGCTAAGTACCATACGCTGTCCGCGTGTGGCGGTGATGGTGAGCATTCCGTAATAGAAGAGCAGACTGGGAAATATCTCCGGGTTGGCAATCTCTGTAGCAGGAAAAGTAGTGGTCAGGGCGGTGACTATCTGACCTTCCTCAGTGATTTTGCGCAGCACTCCTTTACGATTACCATCCAATCGATCCAGTTGAATAAGTTTCTTCATCTTGTTGTAATCCGTACGGGTGTTGGGATCTATCATTTCTTTGGGAGATTTTCCTAAAGTAATGTAATGTCTCAGATAATAAAACACCATGTCACAAGTTGAACATCTTCGGATCGCGGTCTAAGCTTGCTTCGGCGAAACAATAATTATCATACCATGGCTTCATCTCCGCTATCATGGCTTCAACGTCGCCATTGTGCTGCCCGACATCCTTATAGTATTGCAGCATTTCGCGCACATCCTTTTCGCTGAATCCCAGCATCATGTTGAATTGGAAGTCGGTACTGATGTTCCATCCGATGTTGAATCCGCTGGTCAGGTCGTCCAAGATGACGGGGCTGACGCCGGTCATGAAGATGCGCTCGAACATACCTTTAAACTTCTTGAATACTTCTCGATAGAAGCCGCTGACATGGGTCAAGGCATGATACACCTCATTGCCTTGTTCATTAAGGACTACGTTGGTAAAATTATCATATTCATCAATGATAAGGTAAAGGGCAGCACCGGTATTGTGTGCCTGCCAATCCAGGAAGTTCAGTTTATTGGCAGAACCGAATTGCTCTTTCATATCTTTTTCGAACCCCGGATAATAGTAAGGTTCATAAATAAGAGCAAAATTATTCAAGGCTCCGCTGCAATAATCATCAAAATTCCGGTCTAATGCACCTATACCTCCCACGCGCGAGAAGTCGAGATAGAGTATCTGGTATTTCCCCTGCAACGGCGTAGGCTGACCGCCTATCCACAAACCTTCGAAGCGCTTCCGGAACTTTTCTTTTTGGGCGATGTCATAATAAGCCCGCAACATACTTAAGAAAATGCTCTTTCCAAAACGGCGGGGACGGATGAAGAATAAACTGTTGGGCTGCTGCTCCAGTAAAGGCAGATACATGGTTTTATCCACATAATATTGATTCTGTTCCACCACTTCTACAAAGTTGGATACGCCATAAGGTATTCTTTTTACATTCTCTTCTATAATTGTTCCCGTTTTCATATTATTTCGGCAGCGATAAGACAAAAGTAACTCATTCTTGCCGAAGGAACAAACAAAGCACAGGAAAGTTTGCTGGCCTTTCATAGACTGCGATGGTAAATTAGTATGAATCGAACCATAGCTTTTCTGAATGAACTATAAAAACAGCCCTCTTATCATCAGCTTTATAAATAATTATTTATACCTTTGCTGCCAACAAAATAACCGACCAAATGGTAAACTTAAAGATTACAACAGCATTATTTACTGTTTTACTACTATTTTCTTGTTCACACAAAAGCGAAACAGAAACATTATTCTCACATGCCGATACACTCATAGAAGAATATCCCGACAGTGCACTCCAGTCATTGGACTTATCACCGGAAGAAATAGAAGGACTTTCCGACAAAGAATGCGCACGCTATGCGTTATTACTTGCACGTGCCACGGACAAGTGCAAGCTCTCTTTGCTACCTTGCGACTCACTGCTGAATGTAGCATTAGATTATTATGACGATGACGAGAAAGAAAAAGCGATAGCATTGCTCTATAAAGGCAGACTGGCTGTTGAAATGGAAGAAGCAGAAGAAGCAACAACTTGTTTCCAAAAGGGATTAACCATCATACAAGATTTCCCGAAAGAGCTTAAGACAAAGAATTTACTTCTCAGTTCATTGGGAAATATCTATTTTGATGCCGGATACTATGACAAATCTATGGAAATATACGAAACGATGTATGAATGTTGCACTACAGATCTGGAAAAATCAATAGCATTGAACAATATCAGTACATATTATTGCTTAATAGATGAAAAGGATTCTACCTTAATGTTCCAGCGCGAAGCATTAAATTATGCTATAGCTTCGGGAGATTCTCTACAGATTGCAATGTCTAAACACAATTTAAGCCTGAAATTTGATAATTTTAACGAGCTTGATTCCGCCTTATATTATGAAAAAATGGCTCTCAAAGAACTACCTCAAAAGGAAAATCATGGAAACTGCTACTTCAATCTCGGAGATTTACTTTTAAAAACAGGTAAAAATAAAGACTCTGCTCTTTACTATTTAACCAAAGCCTTAGAGGATGTACCCATTGAAAGCAAAGCTTCATGTCTAAAAAGTTTATATAATCTTGAAAAAGAAAACGGAGATTACAAAACAGCAAATACCTATTTAGAAGAACATTCCGCTATCATAGACTCATTATTTTACATGGAACAGTCAACAGAAATACAACAACTGATTTATGAATACAATACCAAAATGAGGGTAAGAGAGGAACAATTAAAAGGAAAGCGCACCATACACCGCACTATTGCAGGATTCGTTTCGATTTGCTTTCTCATTATACTTGCTTATCAAAACTATATAAACCGGAAGAAACGTATTCAACTCCAATACAAACAATCATTAGAGCAAACACAGAATAAGTTATCATCTTTAGAAACTACCATTGAAAACAATCAGCTAATGATTACCTTATTAAAGCAAGAACAGAACATTTTAAAGCAAGAACATGAAAACAAAGAACAGCAAATAGAAGAAAGAGAACAAGCCATAGCTCGCTTAAAAGAAGAGAAACAACAGTTACTCCATTGGTTGTTTGCCCAAAGCAGCATTTACCAAAGAGTGATTGCTCTATCCCAACAAACCACTTCGAATAAAAAACAAATGAAAGCTTTAACCACTACGGAGCAGGAACAACTGAAAAAGACAATATTCGGAATTTATCAAAGTTACATATCTTTCCTCCACAAAGAATATCCCAAGTTAACGGAAGATGATCAATTGCTCCTTTGCCTACAGAAAACTTCACTTAACCCATTAGCCATTGCAATTTGTTTTGGCTATACCGATACGCACCCTCTCAATCAAAAAAAATACAAAATGAAAGAGAGAATGAGTAGAGAAGAAAGTAAGGTGTGACTACTAAATTTGATATTCACCTACTTATCAACACATTACATTTCTATAGTATGACTGCAAAAATGCATTCATGATAATTTTTTGCCCTAACTTTGCAATCATAAACCATTAATTAAATATAGAAATGAAAACAAAAGTATTATTTATTCTATTATCGGTATTATTCATTATGCCCATAAATGCAATCCCCCACAAAAAGCATCGACACAAAGTAAATGCTAAAATTATTAGTACAAATTATAAAACTACCACCCGCAGCCCCTTATTTTTTAGCCTAACTGCTGACGAAACAGACAACAACTTAGCTATTACTTTTCAATTTCCCTTAGAGGAAGCAGATATCACTGTGACTGATAAAGATGGAAACATAGTCGTCTCTGAATTGAATTCCTCCATCTATGAAGGAAAAACAGTTTACGTTCCAAATTCTGATTCTTATCCCTATCTGGTAGAAATCACTTCTCCTCGTTTAGATATAGAAGCAGAAATTACATCAGAAGATTATTAAGTTAACCATAATACTAATTTAAAACATTTATGATTATGAAAAAGTATTTCGTAAGTCTATTCTGCATTGCCGCATTTTGCGCTTGCACAGACCAAGTCAATGAGTTCCCATCGCAACCCGATGGGTCTCAATCAAAAACAATCGTTCAGGCTCCTTTAGACCAAGTGACCGCACAAAAAAAGTTTGCCAAAGCATTGTCTAAAGCTGTATCCAACAGCCTTGACGTACGCAAGTTTCTTAAAGCCGAAGCTGTGGCACAATTTGACAATGATTATGATATATTCTATCCGTTGGTAAAAAACAAAATAGTATATGACAAGCAAAGTCTCAGAGATATTTTATTGTCTTACTGTAAAGACGAAAATGAACTCGTTCAAATTGAACAATCTCTTCCTTTACTGAATATATTGGTTCCTGATTTATCTCTATTCTGGGATTTTAATGCAGAAAAATGGAATGTGGATGATAAAGAAGTATCCGTAATATGCCGGGACGATAAAGACAATACGTTATACGAAAACGGTGAAAATATCGGAAAAATGACAACGGGAGACATTCCTGATTTCCCTTGTCTCGTAGTGAAAAACAACGAACGCATGAAAGTTTCCAGTGTCAAGACCAGATCGGGAGAGGCCACTTACGAATTTTTAAGTGATGCCTTTGACGGTAGTAAAAGAAAACTTCAGACACGACACTATGAGGAAGACATAAATCTGCAACCTACAGAAGATTTAGAGGCATATGTCAATGGCAGCGAAATAATGTCGTCTGTAAAAGATGCATGGAACGAATTCAAAAATGTTCCCAACGCCTATCAAAGAGATTATATCTATTATGGAATAACTAAAGAAAATAAGCCCGGAACTTTAAATAGATATATCAGAGAGAAATTGTATAGATTCAGAATTGCTGCCAATGCATACAGTGCCATTAATGATCCCACACAAGACCCAACACTGCAAGACACACAGAAAAACAAAGGGTATCTAACTAACGAAGAAATTATACAGAAGATATGGACAGATGGAAACTTCGAGTTCCACTTTAAGTCATATATATCAGGTGAGGACAGCAAAGAAGCAATGGAAGCTAAGCTTACATTTACTATTAACCCAAGAGATGCATTCTCGTTAGAAAAAATACATTTAAAGCACAAGAACTCTACAGCATTCAGACAATCCAAAAATTTCTATACGGTGGATGCTAAGAATCTAAGATCAAAATGGATTTATCCGGAAAAATCCGATAAAAATGCAGACGATCTGGTTTTCACATTACCATGGGATCTATATAATAAATCTCTATCTATCTTCATGTTTGTAGAAGAGTGGGATAAAGGCCAAACAATCACTCAAGAGAAAAGTGTTGTGAGCGAGTTTGTCAATAAAGCAGACTTCTCAATTGAAGGAAGCGGCAGCATAGGAAAAGTCAGCTTATCAACTAAACTGGGGTATGGTTTTTCTCATACCAAAACTGTATCAAATAAGGCAACGATTCAAACCACAGTAGAATCAGATCCATTAGGAACATTATATTTTCAATACAATGATCCTATCATCCGCGATGAAATCAACGGAACTTATAAACTATATAACGTTTCCAGTGGCAGTGTAGTAGCCACACTCTTACCCGTCGATTCATCTAAGTAAAAAAAGAATTTACCTATAAGTAGCTTCCGGATTACGATGCATTATCCGGTTTGCTACTTATAGGTAATTAATATTATAATACTAAATTATGAAACTAACATACTACCTTCTATTAATAGCCACATTATTACTAACGGCCTGCAATAATGATGAGGACGAAGAAAAAGAATTCATCATGACTACTCCCCCTATCGGAGAGACCTTCGAAGGCTCGGAAACATCTATAACATTTGAAAGCGAAGACAGTGTCAGTATCCACATCCTCTATCCAGAAGAGAGAATGAAACATCCGGTAGGAAAATCCAAGTATTTATTTGACAATGGGAAAATACAGATATTAAGTCCACATGAACCTTCTTTTCCCTCTATCGAAGCAACAGAAACTTTCGTCAGGTCCTTTGAGGGGCGTTTCACCAGCAACAATAGATTAGAAGCCCGTTTTACAATAATATCGGAGCATGCGTACTGCAGTATGATGGGAACAGGCCTTTGGTATCGTGTCAAACATCCCCAATAAAGGATGTTTTCCTGTCGTGCTCAGAAAGAGAAAATGCTTCGACTGCACTTAGCATGACAATGCCCCAAAAGCATAAAGTGACTAAGATGACATATTTATAAACAATTGATATTATAATATTAAATGAAAAGAATTACATTATTTCTACTATTGGCACTATACCTATCACTACAAGCCTTTGCACAAATAAGAATCGGCGTAGATGCAGGAATGAACCTGACACACTTTAAAAGCAGTGATAACTATGTACAAAAGATAGGTGGCATGGGAACTGGATTCCAAATTGGAGGAACCCTGGATTATGAATTCAAAAAACATTGGATGTTGATGTCGGGAGTCTCGTTCATGCAAACCCAAAGCAGGATGGAAATGGAATATGGCATGCTTCCCCGTTTCCCGGATGCTAAGATAAAACTAAACCATATCGTTATCCCGCTAAAGGTAGGATACAAATTCAAAATTAGCAAGACGTTGAGTTTGATTCCTTCAGTCGGAATGTATGCTTCATATAACTTTAGTGCCGGTGACTGCCCATTGGACATCAAATCTCCGGCTGACGGCAAGAAGATACATGAGAAATGGAATCCGATGAAAGGATATACCGATGCATTTTATATCTCTGACTTGCCCTATGAATTATACCGCATTAATCTCAATCCTCTTCGCCACTGGACTTATGGAGGAATTGCAGGACTGAAAGCTGTTATCGGCAGGCATTATACACTATCATTCCAATACTATGAGGCCATTAAGCGAATACAGTATCAGTGTAGTATAAGAGATTATGGCTATCAGCTTTCTGTAGGATATATATTCTAAATCCTATAGTTGCAAAGAGCAATTGAGAAACACCATCTTCGGGTTATACAATAATTACATTTCCAAAAATATCATGTTTTTTACGGAATGAAATCCGCAAAAAACATGATATTTTTGGATTTACACTTATTATCTGTTATCTTTGCTTTCAGGAAAAAAGCAATAAGAGTATGATAACAAGAGTATTAGAAGAAAGTATACGAAATAAACTGGGACAAGATAAAGCCATTGTCATCATGGGGGCACGCCAAGTAAGGTAAGACTACCTTATTGAAACATCTGTTCAAAGAAAAAGAAGGTATATTGTGGCTCAATGGAGACGAACAGGATACTCGTGCACTTTTTGAAAACATCTCGGCAACGCGTTTGAAGTATATCTTCGGCAATAATAAAACTGTTATCATAGATGAAGCACAACGAATTGAAGACATTGGGATAAGACTTAAACTCATCACAGACCAACTGCCGGACATTCAACTGATAGCAACCGGAAGTTCTTCTTTCGACCTTGCCAACAAAATCAATGAGCCACTGACCGGAAGGAAATGGGAATATAAAATGTATCCCCTCTCCTTTGAAGAGATGGTAAATCATCATGGACTTATGGATGAGAAAAGACTACTTCCCCACCGACTGGTATATGGCTATTATCCGGACGTAGTGAACCATCCCGGCTCAGAGGTTGAAATTCTGAAACAACTTTCCGACAGTTATTTATATAAGGATATCCTGGATTGGGAACATATAAAGAAAGCCAACAAAATAGTAAAACTATTACAAGCTCTTGCTTTTCAAGTAGGTTCCGAAGTTTCATATAATGAATTAGGGCAACTGTGTGATTTAGATCCAAAGACAGTGGAACGTTATGTCATTTTATTGGAACAATCATATATCATCTTCCGCTTAGGATCTTTCAGCCGTAATTTACGAAATGAACTAAAGAGTAGCCGAAAAATATATTTCTATGACAACGGCATCCGCAACGCGGTTATCGCCAACTTTGCATTAGCCGAAACCCGCCCTGATATTGGAGCGTTATTCGAAAACTTTATAGTATCGGAACGAATAAAGTTTTTACATTACCACCATCTATGGTATAACACATGGTTCTGGCGCACCACTGCCATGCAAGAAATCGACTTCATTGAAGAAGGCAACGGGCAACTGGCAGCTTATGAGTTTAAATGGAATCCAAAGAGAATCGCCAAAGTACCAAAAACATTTACCAACAGTTACCCGAACGCTACATTCAATGTTATCACGCGAGATAATGTGGAAGAGTTTCTATTATAATTATTACCTACCACCGGTTATTACATTGGAGAAGGGCTAAGAAAGGGACTTATAAATGCAGCATAACAGCAAAAAGTCGTCCTTATTTTCTCCTTTATCCTCTCTTTTTCTTCCGCTTTTTGGCAGACTCCACCGCCTCGGCAACCACCGGTTTATTTTCAAATCGTTTGGTATAGCCGGTGTAATCCGGAACCGTACGTTCGTACATAGGATCTACAAACAACGGACTTGAAATAATATGATCTGCCGTACTACGGTTACAACAGAAAACGATATTCTCCACACCGGCCAGACGAGTCAATGCCTTTACATCCGTATCGTGCGGCTGCAACGTCATCGGGTCAGTGAAGAAGAAAAGGTAATCAATCTCACCGTCCACAATGCGGGAACCCATTTGCTGGTCACCGCCCAAAGGACCGGATTTCAGAATGGTAAAGTCCCACTCAACATCGGGATGCTTTTCCTTAAGAGCCTCAAGGATAAGAGTTCCTGTAGTACCTGTACAGTAAAACTTGTGCCCCATAAGCAATTCTGAGTTCCAGAGGACCCACTCAATGAGGTCTTTCTTCATGGCGTCGTGCGCCACTAATCCAATCTTTCTAACTAATTTTGTCATAAGCCAATACCGTTTAAATAATAAACAATCGGTAAAAAGAAAAAGCTATAATTGCGAGAAAAATTTCTTTCCACGTAAATAATACTGCGCCAAGATACTGCTTTTTGTCCATTCCGGTATCACGGAAAGGGAAGTTTTTTTCAGGTTTTCTTCGCGTGCAGCAGTGAAAGAAGAACGTAACCGACGATATTCACGGCGCGCACGAAGTACAGCCAATGCATTGGGGAACTGGAGTTTAAGAGCAAAATTCAATGCAGCCACATAGTCGAGGACAGCACGAATACGCATCACCGAAGACAAATCTTCCGAAGGCAGGTTCTTGTAAAGCATGACAAGATTATTACGAAAATTGAGGTAAGTCTTTCGGGGATTTTCTTTCTTTAAAGTAGCACCGCCTACATGATAAACCACACTTTGCGGCACACATACAATCTGCCTGCCACGTGCACGAAGTCTCCAGCATAAGTCTATTTCTTCCATGTGGGCAAAGAATCGTCCGTCCAGCCCTCCGGCCTCACAATAGTCTTTCAGGCGGATAAACAAGGCTGCACCTGTAGCCCAAAATACAGGAATAATGGTATCGTATTGCCCTTTGTCCTCCTCTACCACACCCATAATCCGCCCACGACAGAACGGATAGCCGTAACGATCGAGAAAGCCGCCTGCCGCACCTGCATACTCAAACTTCCCCTTCTGCCGCCAACTCCGTATCTTCGGCTGGCAAGCTGCTGCCTCAGGATGTGCCTCCATATAATCTGCCAATGGCTGAAGCCAATGCTCCGTCACTTCCACATCCGAATTGAGAAGTACCACATACTCAGCATCCACTTCCAGCAAAGCCTTGTTATAACCATCGGCAAAACCCTGGTTTTCTTCCAGCAGTATCAATCGGACGGTAGGAAACTCCCGACAAAGCACCTCAACAGATGCATCCGTTGAACCATTATCAGCAACATACACCACAGCACCGTCTGCTTCGGAAAAGCGTACCACGGAGGGAAGAAATGAGCGAAGCATTTCACACCCGTTCCAGTTTAATATTACAACTGCTATCTTATCCATTTTGCTTCTCCAGTTCTTCACGTTTCAGTTTCCAACGTTTATGAGACCAGAACCAATAGGCAGGAGCACGACGAATCGTTTGTTCCAGACGGCGTACGAAAAGTTCGGTTATCTCCCCTTCAGCAGTCTGTTTAGGGGTTTCGGTCAACAAATCGAAGTAGGCTTTGCAATGTCCTCTGCCTTGTCTCTCCAATTCGCAATAAAATACAGGATAATTCATCATCCTGGCAATACGTTCACCTCCATCCATGAATACGGTTTCCTGGTTCAGGAAAGTAGTCCAGTGGTGAGCTTCGTTACGATTGGGCGATTGATCGGTAATCAAACCGACCACTACATGCTTCCCTTCACGGCGCAACCGGATCACTTCGCGGGCAGTAGAGTGCTTCGGCACATTATAACCACCATGCCGGGCACGGATAAGCTTAAACATTTCGTCCACATACTTATTTCGCAAAGGTTTATACACCTGTAGCGGCACATCTTCGGGCTTCATGAAAGCGCCCATTGCTGTCAACCACTCAAAGTTGGCATAATGGGGAATGAGCACAACAATGCCTCCATGTTTTTCGAGCATGGCAAGATATTCTTCTGTGTTACCATACTCCATACGCCGGGAAAGGTCTTCGAATGACATACGCATCATCTTGATTTCTTCCAGCATATAATCGCAGATGTAGTGATAAAACTCACGCTCAATCTCACGAAGTTCGGCTTGAGACTTTTCCGGAAAAGAATTCTTTAGGTTTTTACGAACCACCCCACGACGGTAATGCACCACATGGCGCATCAAGAGATAGAGTCCGTCAGACAATATATAGAGTGCCCGGAAAGGAAGCAAAGCCAGAAGCCACATACCTGCGTAAGTCAGCCAGTAGATAAGTTTCGATTTCATACTTTTCTTATACCTTATTATAATAGTAAAGTTCCCTGCAACGCCGTCCCGTCTTCATTGAAATTGCCCAAGCGTACAGATACCACTTGATTGTCCAGTGTATCATTATGGGGAACCTCTATCCGGATATAGTTAGCCGTAAAGCCATGCATCGGTGCACCCGGCTTGGAACGTTCCAGCAATACCGGCATAGTTTGTCCGATATGGCGGGCATAGAATGCATGCGTCTTTTCATCCGAAAGTTCCAAAAGACGCTGACTGCGACGATGCTTTTCCTCCGGAGTTACCACATGGTCTATCTTCAAAGCCTGTGTACCCGGCCGTTCGGAATAGCTGAACACGTGAAGTTGGGTCACATCCAGACTCTTAATAAATTCATAAGCCTGCTCAAAGTATTCATCCGTTTCACCCCGCGTACCCACTATGACATCCACACCGATAAAAGCGTCGGGCATCATTTCTTTCACTCTCTGCACTTTGGAAGCGAAGAGTTCCGTATCATACCGACGGCGCATCAGTTTTAAAACGTCGTCACTACCGGACTGCAATGGAATATGGAAATGAGGCATAAAGCTGCGGGAATGCGAAACGAACTCTATTATCTCATCAGTCAGCAAATTAGGTTCTATGGAAGAGATACGATAACGTTCAATACCTTCTACCTCGTCCAACGCCTTCACCAAGTCGAAGAAAGTCTCTCCGGTGCTCTTGCCGAAATCGCCAATGTTAACGCCGGTCAACACAATCTCCTTTCCCCCTTCGGCTGCAGCCTGACGTGCCTGTTCTACCATAGAGGCAACCGTTCCATTGCGGCTCCGGCCGCGAGCAAAAGGAATGGTACAATAGGAACAATAATAATCGCAACCATCCTGTACTTTCAGAAAATAGCGGGTACGATCCCCCCGTGAGCAGGACGGCGCAAATGAATGGATGTCTTTCAACGCTGAAGCGTACGCTTCTCCCGATTCATTTTTCTGTAAATTACCGAGATATTGAAGTAAGTCCTTTTTCTGTTCGGCACCAAGCACCACGTCCACCCCTTCAATCTTTGCAACGGTTTCGGGCTTCAACTGGGCATAACATCCGGTCACAACCACGAAAGCATCCGGATGTTGCTTCACCAAGCGATGAATAGCCTGGCGGCATTTCTTATCTGCCACCTCCGTCACCGAGCAAGTGTTCACTACACAGATGTCCGCCTTCTCTCCCTTACGTGCCGTACGCACGCCTGCTTCCCGCAAAATCTTACCGATAGTAGAGGTTTCCGAAAAGTTCAACTTACACCCCAACGTATAGTAAACCGCTGTCTTATTTTGAAATATATTGGTATCAATCATATCTATTCTAAACACATTTCTGCCACAAAGTTACATATAATTCTTAGAATTTTCCTACTTTTGCACAAATCATCAATTTTCGTGCAATGATACAAGAGAACTTTATCAAACTCTACGAGCAGAGTTTCCGTGAGAACTGGGATCTTCCTTGCTATACCGATTACGGTGAAGACGAGAGTTATTCCTATGGACAAGTGGCGCAAGAGATAGCTAAATTGCACTTGCTATTCAAACATTGCAGTCTGCGCCGGGGCGACAAAATAGCTATTATCGGCAAAAACAATTCCCGTTGGTGCATTGCTTATATGGCAACCATCACTTATGGAGCCATCGTTGTCCCCATCCTTCAAGATTTTAATCCGAACGATGTACATCATATCGTCACTCATTCCGAATCTGTTTTTCTCTTTACCAGCGATGCCATCTGGGACCATCTGGAAGAAGAACGGCTGACCGGACTGCGTGCCGTGTTCTCCCTTTCCGATTTCCGTTGTCTTCACCAGCGTGACGGTGAAACAATCAACCGTTTCCTCAAACATCTGGATGATGAAATGCATGAAACTTATCCGAAAGGTTT
>USSR01000109.1 GCA_900557355.1 uncultured Bacteroides sp. | reverse complement strand
GGTGCTTCTGGTATTGCTGTAGGTATGGCAACCAATATGCCTACCCACAACCTTTCAGAGGTTATTGATGCTTGCATCGCATACATCGAGAACAATGATATTGAGATAGAGGAGTTGATGAACTATGTGAAAGCTCCCGATTTCCCAACAGGAGGATATATATATGGTATGAGTGGCGTACGCGAGGCATATCTTACTGGTCGCGGTCGCGTTATCATGCGTGCAAGAGCAGAAATTGAAACCAGTTCTACACATGACAAAATTGTCATCACGGAAATCCCGTATGGTGTCAATAAGGCGGAACTGATCAAGAATATCGCTGATTTAGCCAATGATAAGAAAATAGAAGGTATTTCCAATGCCAATGATGAGTCTGACCGTGAAGGTATGCGTATCGTGATTGATATCAAACGTGATGCCAACGCCAGCGTAGTCTTGAATAAGCTCTATAAGATGACGTTATTACAGACTTCTTTTAGTGTGAACAACGTAGCATTGGTACACGGACGTCCCCGTTTGCTGAATCTGAAAGACATGATTAAGTACTTCGTAGAACATCGCCATGAGGTGGTTATCCGTCGTACTCAATATGACTTGCGCAAGGCTAAAGAACGTGCTCATATATTGGAAGGCTTAATCATAGCATCAGATAATATCGATGAAGTAATCCGCATCATCCGTGCTGCAAAGACACCTAATGATGCCATTGCTGGCTTGATGGAACGCTTCCAATTAACTGAAATTCAGTCTCGTGCTATCGTAGAAATGCGTTTGCGTCAATTAACCGGACTGATGCAGGATCAGCTTCACGCTGAGTATGAAGAAGTAATGAAACTGATAGCTTATTACGAAGAAATTCTTTCAAATGACGAACTTTGCCGCAAAGTTATTACTGATGAATTAATTGAAGTAAAAGCAAAATACGGAGATGAACGTCGTTCTGAGATTGTTTACTCATCCGAAGAATTCAATCCGGAAGATTTCTATGCAGATGACGAAATGATTATCACCATTTCTCATATGGGCTATATTAAACGTACTCCATTGAGCGAATTCCGTGCTCAAAACCGTGGTGGAGTAGGCTCTAAGGGTACAGATACCCGCGATGCAGACTTCATTGAACACATATATCCAGCAACCATGCACAATACCATGATGTTCTTTACTCAAAAAGGTAAGTGCTATTGGCTTAAGGTATATGAAATCCCTGAAGGTACCAAGAATTCCAAAGGACGTGCTATTCAGAACCTGCTGAATATTGATTCTGATGATGCTGTAAATGCATATCTACGTGTGAAGAACCTTTCTGACACAGATTTCATCAACAGCCATTATGTTTTATTCTGTACCAAGAATGGCGTTATCAAAAAGACATTACTTGAACAGTATTCCCGCCCTCGCCAAAATGGCGTAAACGCTATTACTATCCGTGAGGACGACCGCGTTATCGAGGTACGTATGACTAACGGTGACAACGAAATTATCATTGCCAATCGTAACGGACGTGCTATCCGCTTCCACGAAAGTGCTGTACGCGTTATGGGACGTACTGCAACTGGTGTACGCGGTATGACGCTTGACGAAGACGGACAAGATGAAGTCGTAGGAATGATTTGCATCAAAGATCCTGAAGCAGAAACCATTATGGTCGTTTCTGAACAAGGCTATGGTAAACGTTCTGATATCGAAGACTACCGTAAGACTAATCGTGGTGGCAAGGGTGTTAAGACGATGAATATCACCGATAAAACAGGTAAATTGGTAACAATTAAGTCTGTAACAGATGATAATGACCTAATGATTATCAATAAATCTGGTATCACCATTCGTCTGAAAGTTGCTGATGTCCGTATTATGGGTCGTGCTACTCAGGGTGTTCGTCTGATCAATCTTGAAAAGAGAAACGATGAGATCGGTTCAGTATGTAAGGTTACATCAGAAAGTATGGAAGATGAAATACCTGTTGATGATGAAAATTCTCCGATTCCGCCTACTATAAATGAAGTAGAAGGAGAGGAGAAAGACTATAACTCTGATAATGGAATCAATAATGAAGATGAAGAATAGACATAATATTAATTTTAATTTTACAATTATCATGAAAAGAGTATTATTTTCAGTGATTTTATTGCTCGCTGCAGGCTTCACTTTCGCTCAAGAAAAGACTGTGAAAGAAGCTAAAAGCATTGCGAATGAAGTAAAGCCGAACTTTAATAAGGCCGAACAGCTCATCAATCAAGCCTTGACTAATCCTGAAACAAAGGATAATGCCGACACTTGGGATGTAGCCGGTTTTATTCAAAAAAGGATTAATGAGGAGGAAATGAAAGACGCATTTTTGAGAAAACCTTATGATACTCTTAAGGTATACAACAGTGCATTAAACATGTGTAAGTACTACCTTAAATGTGATGAACTGGCACAGGTTCCAAATGAAAAGGGAAAGATTAAGAACAAGTACAGAAAGGCTAACGCTGCTGCAATTATTGCAGAGCGTCCTAACTTGATCAATGGAGGTATTCAATACTATAATTTGGAGAAGAACAAAGAAGCATTAGATTTCTTTGGAACTTACATTGAAATAGCTCAAAATCCTATGTTTGAAAAGGAAAATTTCCTGCAAACAGATACTATTTTACCACAGATTGCATATTATGCAAGTTTGGCAGCGGCTAAAATGGAAGATTACCCTAGCGTTCTGAAATATGCTCCTTATGCACAGAATGATAAGGAAGTAGGTCAGTATGCAATGGAATTCATCTCTACAGCTTTAAAAGCACAAGGTGATACTGTTAAGTGGGTTGCTTCTTTAAAAGAAGGTTTGCAGAAATATCCTCAACATTCATTCTTCTTCGGTCATTTGATTGATTATTATAGCAATAATAATAAATACGATGAAGCTATGCAGTTTGCTGATGATATGTTGGCTAAAGATCCTAATAATACATTCTATCTGTATGTAAAAGGATATCTTTATCATAATATGTACACTAACCTGAAAAATGAAAAGAAAGAGCAAGAAGCTGCAGATGCACTCAATAATGCTATCAAGTATTATACTAAGACAACAGAAATAGATCCTAACTACGCAGAAGCATTTTCTAATTTAGGTTTGATCTACTGTCTGCAAGCACAAGACTTCTCAGAGAAAGCAACAGCAGATGTAAATGATCCTAAGTATAAAGAAGATCAAGCAACTTTGAAAGCTTTCTATGAAAAAGCAAAACCTTGCTATGAAAAAGCAAGAGCATTGAAGCCTGACCAAAAAGATTTATGGTTGAATGGTTTATACCGAGTATACTACAATTTGGATATGGGACCTGAATTCGAAGAAATCGAAAAAATGGTTCAATAAACACATCAATAGTTTTTAATAAAAAGCCTAATCAACATGGTTGATTAGGCTTTTTATTTTTTAGGAGCTTCGTATTAAATACTTAATTTTCATAATAGGGAAGTATAATAATCTGGTCCAGTGAATACTAGTATTATATATTAAACATAATACTGATTATTAATTTGAAATGCTCGCGCTATTTACTTTAGCTTGGGCGTCCATAAATAACTAACAGCGGTGTATCGGAATGAAAAATCATTTTCCGAGCAATACCTGGATTAAATAAGCGAGAGAATATATTGCGTTTATAAGTAGTCAACGTAATTATATCAATATGATTAGTTTTTATGTAATTATCTAAGCTATTCAAGAAATCATCATTCATCACGACATCATAATGAATTTCCAGGTCCGGATACTGTTTTTGAAAATATTCCTTAATACCACCTAATTTAATTTCATTCCAAGTGTCCTTAACATCTGACAAATGAATCAAAGATACAGAGAAATGAAATGGCTTTAAAGCGGCAATCAAAGAATCGAATGCAATTAAATCTCGTTGATCAAAATTGGTGATAAATGCAATACGTTTAGCTTCTGCTAGCTGTCTAAATGGAGTATTCTCCGGAATGGCTAAAACTGGTACGCGACTTCGTTCAATTACCTCAGCAGTTACACTACCAATTAAATCTATATCTTTTTGATTTTTACCACGAGTCCTTATAATCACAATACGTGGCCGATATTCCTTCGAATAACGAAGAATTTCCTCTTCTGGAATACCTTCACGCAATACACAACTATATTTTACATTCGGAAACTCTCCTGAAGCTACTTTTGCTTTTACCTTATCAGATAAAGTATTTAAGTCTGCATGAACTTTTTGTAATATGTTTTTTACATTTTCATCGTCTGTAAGCTGATAATTAAAAACATCTCCATAAGGCAATGATGTGGTATAGATTGGTGTAAAATAAACATGAAGCAGCACAACTTCCGCTCCCATATTCTGAGCAAAATTAAAACCAAACTCACATGCTTTCATTGAATAATTAGAAAAGTCTACGGGAATTAAGACCTTGTTACTCTCCTTTTCTACTTTGGGTGACTTCCCTCCCACTACCTCTTCAGAAAGCCAAGCAGAGCTCTCAGTAATCTTCAATGCACGCGGTAAATCGCTTTCTCTTATACGTAAGCGCACACCTGAAGACACTACAGGTTGTATTTGATTTACATTATGAATATAGGTTTCAATACCTTCATTTTCAAGCACATTTTTCAATATCTGAGCTTTTGCATAAGTCAGAATAGCTAAGGTTACTAACTTGTTTTCCATAATCAACTGTTTTTACTTTATAAACAAATAAGAAATCCCAATTGTTTGTCTATCAATTGGGATTCATTTATAACTTTCTTTTCTTAAGCTCGAACAGGCTCAGCACTGGCATTTATTTCATCTAGAATTTTTAGAGCTCTATCAAGAACGGTAGTATCATCCAACATAACCAAACCACCATCTGGACCAGGCTCTAAATGTATCCCAACACTCTTACCCTCCTTAAAATTGTGACCGCCAAAAAAATTTCTAACCGTATCAACGTTCAATCCGAGCTCATCGGCTATTCTATTTATACTACCAGTAGGTAATGAATCTTTAATCTTGCGAAGTTCATTAAATGTTATTGTTCTCATATTTATAAATTTAATGGTTAATAACTCTGTGAGTTTCACTTATCACGCTATAAACTTAAGAAAAAAAAAAGATAAAACAAACTATTTCGGTATCTTTTTTACTAAAATAAAGAAGCCTGTCAAAAGGAGATTTGTATTTTCCCTTTCAACAGGCTTCTTTCTATTATTAACTATCTTATTATGAAATAATTACATCTATCAGATAACTTCAACAGATGATGCAGGTACCCATCCTACTTTACCATCTTCTAAGCGGATTTCTTTCCATTCACGCATGGAGTTATCTTTAATTTCAACCTTCCGTCCCTCATGCAATATGAACAAACTAGTGCCACTTTCACTCGGAGTACTACGTACTGTTACACTTGGAGTTAGTACGATAGCACTGTTACGGTTTAATAGCTCATTTTTCTGTTGAAAAGCAAAAACGTTCGCTAATATAACTAATACCAGAAATACTATCCCTGCAATAAATCCTATTTTCTTCCACACGATTTGCTTGGAAAAGAAGAAGAAGTAAAGAGATGCAAGCAACAAAAAGAAACAAACGACGCCTACCTTTGCCCAAGCATCCACACTCAAACAATTAATCAATGATTTCGTCCAAGATACAAAGAAAACCTCGGGTACAGGAATCACTTTATCAATCGTTTTTGCACGAGCAATTTCCAAATTAGCCCGAATATCAGCATTGCCTGGCTGTATTAAAAGTGCACGCTCATAATTTAAAATGGCTTTGGCTATATCACCGGCCTTATAGTAGCTATTTCCTAAGTTATAGTATACCTCAGCCGCTTCTCCTTCTTTCAGCAGAGCTTCATATATCTGAATAGCAGAGGCATAATCATTCTTCACATATGCGCTATCTCCTTCTGCTTTTGTCACACTATTCTCTTGCACAGCAGCTGAAAATTCAGTGTGTGAACCTATTGTTACCGAATCATTCGCTTGTTGTAATGTATCCGATGTAGTCTGTCCAGAAGAGGTCAATGCCATTAACAGGCCAACAAAAGTAAAAAACAGTATTTTTTTCATCATATAACCTCCTAATTAATGTTTAATCGAATTCTCCATTTTACTTATTACTGCTAATGAAGCCGAATAGACTTTATCCATAGCCTGATTATCATCGCCAGGAGCAAAACGTGCAAACTCACAATCATTCAATGCTGCCAAGAATTCTTTAATCAAAGCATCCTCCACTCCATATTTACGAAGTTCCTCTTCAATATTATCTTTTGAAAGTCGAGAAACCGGAATATTCAATTTATCGCTTATATATCCCCAAAGAGCCTTCAAGACTTCGTCATAGAAAACATCTTTTTTATTCTCAGCCAACAACTTACCAGCTAACTTCATACGTTTAACAGCAACCTTATTTGCCTTTTTCGTACGCATTTTCGCAACATTAGCATTAGCAGATATCTGCTTACGGTAAATGATAAAGAAAATGATAAACGCAATGCCAGGTACTAAATAGAGCAACCAGTACAACATAGAGTCAAAGAAGAAGTCTCCCTTTTGAGAAAGCGTCACATCATTTTGCTTGATGAAGCGAATATCCTCATTCAGGACTTTCAAATCCTCTTTATTCGTAAAGTTAGCAATAGTTTGAGCTGCATTTCCTTCACCTTTCTCTACATGCAATTCATACTCTTCGGTAGTCAATATCTTATAAGTACGGGATTTGATATCAAAATAGCTGAATTTCACCGCTGGTATTTTAAATGTTCCGGCATTACGCGGAATAGCCAGATATTCAATAACCTTACTGCCCGAAAGTCCTGCACTTGTCAGCCTGAATTTATTATCAACTTTAGGGTCATATACCTCGAAGTCATCTGGGAATTTCACCTCAGGATCACCTATCAACTTCAAATTACCTGTACCGGAAATGACAAGTTTAATAGTTACAGCATCGTTTGTCTTTACATTAGTACTATTAATGGAAGAAGAAATGCTAAACTCTCCCACTCCACCGGAGAAATCAGCAGGTTTATCACCCGGTAAAGGCTTCACATCTACAGTTAGTTTCGGTGTCATCAATGTCTTTTTGACTTCAATGTAGTTACTGCCACCATTAAAGAAAGCTTCAAACGGATCAGATACATGAGTAGCTTTAGCTATAGAAGCATCAAAACGTGCTGGATCAATAGTCAAATTACCAGACTGCTGCGGAAACAGCACAAATTGCCGGTAAACGGTAGTTTGATAATTCCGTCCCTTATAATGTTCCAAGCTCCATTTTCTATCACCCGGAAGTTCTACTTCTTGTGAATGAAATCCCTTAAAATCAGGAAGTTTAACATTGTCAAAACCGCGAAGGTCAACCAGAGTGTAAATTTTATAAGTCAGCAAGAATGCTTCTTGTTCATACACATTGGTCTTACTAATAGTAGGCAAAATAAAGAGGTCCTGATTGGAAACAGAAGTTCCTGAAGAAGCACGGCTGGTATTACCCTGCTGGCTACTATTACCTCTGCCTGAAGAAGCTGCTCCGGCCTGATCTGCTGGTAAAACCTTGATTTGCACAGAATTAGAAACCATCTGATTGCCATCAGCCGTAATTGTAGCTCCCGGAATTGTGAAACTACCTTCAGCAGTAGCCATCAGTATATAAGTGAAAGTAATACTGCTGGTTGAGGTCGATACCCCATTAACTATTTGCATACTACTTTGCTGAGAGCGACTGGGTCCCATCAGTACGTCAAATCCCTTAATAGAGGGAGCACGGAAATCTCTCACCTTCTGTGTAGTCACTGTATATGCCAGCCTGAACTGGTCGCCCACCGCTACAGCATCAGGAGCTGACGCGGTAAATGACACCTTGTCATTAGCCAAAGCTTGCAGACTGACTACTACCAGTGCTATCCATAAGAAAATTAATTTTCTCATATATTATCGTATCTTTTATTATTTACCAATCCTTTTCCAAACGACCACCTTGGATAACTTGCTGTTTCTTCACCTTATCCTGTACATCTTTCTCATCCTGCATCACCGACTTCAAAAGTTGTTCAGCATTTTCCTTTGACATCTGATTTTCTTGTGGCTGAGGAGGTTGCTGCTGTTGATCCTGGTTTTGCTGATCTTGTTCTTTTTGGTCTTGTTTGTCTTTATCTTGTTCTTTTTCCTGCTCCTTTTTGTCCTGATTCTGATCTTGATTCTGCTGATTCTGTTCCTGATCTTTCAGCATTTTCTGAGCCAAAGCCAAGTTATAACGCGTCTCGTTATCTTTCGGATTATTACGCAGTGACTCTTTGTATGCTTCCACAGCTTTGGCATAATCCTTACCGGACTGGAATATTACTCCCATATTATGGTAAATTTGAGCAAGATTACCCTTATCTTTCTCCATTTTAGTGGCAGCAACAAACTGCTCCATAGCCTCCTGCAACTTATTCTGTTGCATAAGCGTATTACCTAGATTATACATGGATATCGCAGACTTTGGATTCACATCAATAGCCTTCCGATAATTCACTTCAGCATTTACATACGTACTATCTTTATAAGCACGATTTCCCTTACGAATATAGTCTCGTTCCGCTTTCTGTGCAGAAACTGAAATAGCCGTCAGTAGCAGCAAGATAATTCCGATAGTTCTATTTCTCATCATCATACCTTTCTTCCTTTTTAAACAGATGGATATTACGGAATAACGGGTTTTTACGTTCCAAAATCAGCATTTCAGCCAACAACAGTAACAATATAATCCATGCAACAGCCTGGAATTGTTCGTTGAACTCTGTATAAACCTGTGTTTCCACATCCGCTTTCGCCATTTTATTAATCTCTTGAGCAATTGCCTTTTGCGCAGCATTTGAATTGTCTACACGCACATAAATCCCATCTCCTGCCTGAGCTATTTCCTGACACATCTGCTCATTCAAGCGGGTTACAACCACGTTTCCGTCACGGTCACGGCGGAAGTCATTGGTTCCTTCTACGGGGATAGGTGCACCATCAGGCATACCCACACCCAGAACACTAACTTGAATACCTTTTTCCGCAGCAGCTTTAGCAGCTTCCACAGCTCCGCCTTCATGGTTTTCACCGTCAGTAATAACGATGACGGCACGTCCAACTCCTTCCTGGGGTGTAAAGCTGCGAGTAGCCAGATTAATAGCTGCACCGATAGCCGTACCCTGCTTGGATATCAATGACGGATTAATAGATTCCAAAAACATCTTGGCAGAAATATAATCGCTTGTAATAGGCAACTGTGTAAAGGCATCACCGGCAAACACAATCATACCTACCTTATCATTCTCCATTTTGTCAACCAACTGTGCTACCAATCTCTTGGCTTTCTCTAGACGACTGGGTTGTACATCTTGTGCCAACATAGAGTTAGAAATATCCAACGCAATCATTACCTCTACCCCTTGACGCTTCACTGTCTCCAGTTTGGAGCCAAACTGCGGGCGTGCCAGCAATACAGCAAACAGTCCGATTGCAGCAAACACCAGCCAAAACTTCACATCCGGACGATATTTAGATACATCCGGCATCAACTGTGCCATTAGCACCGGGTCGCCAAACTTGCGGATCGCTTTCCGTCTCCGATAATTGGAGTACAGGTAGAAAGCCGCCAAGAAAGGCAACAGGAGCAACAGGTATAAATATGTAGGTTCTTCAAATCGAAACATCTTTCTATGTACAATTTAGTAATTTACAATTAATGCATTGTTTTAAGGTATCTTCTTCAAGATAGAATTACGAAGCAATACTTCAAGTAACACGCACAAGAATGCCGCCAAAGCAAACCAACGATATTCTTCCTGGCGCTTGCTGTATTCCTTCACATTCAACTTGGTTTTCTCCAACTTATCGATCTCCTCATATACCTCTTTCAGCTTAGAATTGCTGGTGGCACGGAAATAATTACCTTCTGTGGTAGCCGCAATCTGCGTCAGTGTCTTTTCATCAATCTCCACTGGCATATTGACATACTGCACAGTGTTACCCACCGGATAAGGATACGGAGCCATTCCGTTTGTACCTACACCAATTGTATAAACCCGGATACCAAAACTCTTAGCTATTTCTGCCGCAGTCAGCGGAGATATATCTCCTTTATTATTTGTACCATCTGTCAACAGAATGATTACTTTAGACTTCGCTTTACTATCTTTCAAGCGAGTAACTGCATTAGCAATACCCATACCTACTGCTGTTCCATCTTCAATAATACCACACTTAATGCCTTGAAACAGATTCAAAAGCACTGCATGATCCACCGTCAACGGACATTGCGTAAAACTTTCACCGGCAAATAAAGTTATACCGATATTATCATTGGGCCGACCATTGATAAACTCCGCAGCCACATCTTTAGCAGCTTCCAGACGATTCGGTTTCAAGTCCTCTGCCAGCATACTGGTAGATACGTCGATGGCCATCATAATATCTATACCTTCAATTTCACTGTTTTGCCAGCTATTAGTAGTTTGAGGACGCGCCAACACTACGATAATCAATGCCAAGGCAATAATCCGTAACATAAAAGGCACATGCAACAAATAGTTCTTATAGCTCTTCGGCGTATGAGCATATACACGAGCATCCGAAATCTGAAGTGTAGCTTCATTATTCCTCCGCCTCATGATATACCATACTATATAAGGTATAAGCAACAGCAGCAAAAACAAATATTCAATATTGGCAAAAACCATTGTATTTACTATTTAACAATTTACAATTTAAGATTGGAGTTACCCTTAAATTCTGCTATCATGCAAAATAATTGTATAACTGCATTCCAATATAAACGAACGAACCAATCAAGGCAACCGATAAAACTACGATGCCTATGCCCAGTAATATTTTAGTACGCAATGAACGTTTCTCAATGATGGTAATTTCAGTGGGTTGCGGTTTTGCATTCTCCACTTCTTTCTCCTTGGTTTCATTGATAAATTCGATGGCACTGATCAGATTTGCATCATTTTCGTTCATCAACGGATTATGCTTAGCAAACTTCACCAAATCGGCAGTCTCAAAAAGAGAACGTAAATCTGCAATAGCTTCTTTATCTTGCATTTCAAGCAGCTTTTCTATAATCTCCGAAGAGGTCATTTCCAAAGCATTGAAACCAAAACGCTCTTTAATATACGTACGCAAAGTATCTGTCAATTCCGTGTAATACTCCTTCGACTGTCCCTTTTGCCATACTTTTTCCCCTTTGATACGCTCTATTTCTTTCATCGCCATCTGATGCGGAGGTAACTTCGGTTCAACCTTTACCTTACGGATGATAGGTTTATTGTCACAGATACGCATGATCAGATAGATAAGTAATAATGCAATCGGAATAAGCAATATGCCACAGGTGATAATCCCATACCAGTCTTCCCACACAAAAGGTGGTTGCATTACTGTCTTCGGACCAAAAAACTGTTCCGGATTCTCAGGATCCAATGGTACATTCATCGAATAGACCTTCAGTGCCAAAGCCTTCGAACGATATGCCTTATTATCCACCAATACTTCCATCGGTGGCAGATAATACAATGCCGAGTCGAATGATGTAACAGTATACTCCTGCGTAATCAGCATTCGTTTATCATCATTTATATACTGCGTATCCGGCTTTGCAACGTCTATAATCTCCACACCACTTACCAGCGTATCCGTATAAACAGGGAAAATAGCCCGTTTATCGGCATCCAAGGCTACCTGAAGTTTAATCTTCGCCTGGTCACCGATATAAATTTGCAGAGAATCAATGGTAGCATCTACTGTTACCGACTGAGCCACTGCCCTGCCAGTCAACATCCCCAATAGGGTTATCAGAAATAGATAAATTTTCATTTTTCCGATTAATTTCGTTTCGCAAACAAATTCATCAATGCTTTGACATAGTCCTGATCGGTGCGTACCGACACATTATCGACATTACTTTTAGTGAATGTTTCGTTCAGTTCCACCTGTTTATTCACCCACCAGTCGTGATGAGCACGACGAACAGCACGCGACGAAGTATCAATCCACTGCTCATGTCCGGTCTCAGCATCCTTTATTTTCATCAAACCGATAGCCGGCAGTTCCTCTACCCTGCGGTCATACACCTGGATAGCCACCATATCATGTTTCCGGTTGGCGATAGTCATTGCATTCTTAAAGTTCCCCTGATCGATGAAATCGGATAACAGGAAGGCTGTACAACGACGCTTCATCACGTTTGTCAGATATTCCAGTCCGAGCCGGATATCAGTCCTTCGACTCTCCGCTTTAAAGTCAATCAGTTCGCGAATAATATATAAGATATGCTTACGCCCTTTCTTAGGCGGAATGAATTTCTCTATCCGGTCAGAGAAAAAGATAACCCCGATTTTATCGTTGTTTTGTATAGCCGAAAAAGCCAACGTTGCAGCTATTTCCGTCACCATATCCTTTTTCATCTGCTTCACCGTACCGAATTCCAAACTACCGGAAACATCCACCAGCAACATAACGGTCAGTTCGCGCTCTTCTTCGAACACCTTCACGTAAGGCTTATTGAAGCGAGCGGTCACGTTCCAGTCAATGTCGCGTATGTCATCGCCAAACTGATATTCGCGCACCTCGGAAAATGCCATACCCCTACCCTTGAAGGCCGAATGATACTGGCCGGCAAAGATATTGTTGGATAATCCGCGCGTCTTGATTTCAATCTGACGGACTTTTTTTAACAGTTCACTTGTTTCCATCTATATCGTTAAATAATTCCGTTAATAAATACCGGCAACGTTCTTTAAAAACGTTGGCTAGATTCTTTAAAAACGTTCACACCATTTATTAACAGGCCTCGGAAGACCTTTAAAAAAATGATTACTTAATTAAGGTACTTCAACCTTATTCAGTATTTTGCTGATAATCTCGTCAGAAGTCAGGTTGCTGGCCTCTGCTTCGTAAGTCAATCCGATACGATGGCGCAATACGTCATGAGCCACAGCACGAACATCTTCTGGAATCACATAACCACGACGTTTGATGAAAGCATAAGTACGGGCAGCCAATGCCAGGTTGATAGAGGCACGGGGAGAACCACCGAAACCAATCATATCTTTCAGTTCCTTCAGATCATATTTCTCCGGATAACGAGTGGCAAATACAATATCAACAATGTAGCGTTCAATCTTCTCATCTAGATATACCTGACGAACGACTTTACGTGCTTCAATAATCTCCTGAGCTTTCAGAATAGGCTTCACATTGAATTTATCGCCATTGATGTTCTGGCGGATAATCAGTTTTTCTTCTTCCATCTTCGGATAGTCGATAACCACTTTCAGCATGAAACGGTCTACCTGGGCTTCAGGCAACGGATAAGTACCTTCCTGTTCGATAGGGTTCTGTGTAGCAAGTACAAGGAAAGGTTCAGGCAACGGGAATGTTTCCGTACCAATAGTTACCTGACGTTCCTGCATTGCTTCCAGCAAAGCACTCTGTACCTTGGCCGGAGCACGGTTAATTTCATCTGCCAGAACAAAGTTGGCAAAAACAGGTCCTTTCTTTACTAGAAACGTTTCGTCTTTCTGACTGTAAACCATTGTACCGATAACGTCGGCAGGCAGCAAATCGGGAGTAAACTGTACACGACTGTATTGTGCATCGATCAGTGAGGCAAGCGTCTTAATCGCTAATGTCTTTGCCAAACCGGGCACACCTTCTAATAATACGTGTCCATCGGACAGCAAACCGATTAACAATGACTCTACCAGATGTTTTTGTCCTACAATGATCTGGTCCATACCAGCAGTAAGGTTGGTAACAAAAGAACTTTGTCTTTCAATCCGCTCGTTCAGTTCGCGGATATCAATTGTTTCAGCCATAAATACTATTATTTTTATTGTTTAAATTCC
>USSR01000108.1 GCA_900557355.1 uncultured Bacteroides sp. | reverse complement strand
ACCTGCCACTCCCAATCTGACATGGGAAAAAACCACTCAATATGATTTAGGTTTAGATATGGCATTTGCAAATAACAGAATTCTGGCAAATATAGACGTATATCAAAAGAATACGACGGGCTTATTGCTGAAGAAACCTATACCTTACTATGATGGCGGAGGAACCACTTGGGTAAATCTTGGTGAAGTGAAAAACAGAGGTCTTGAGTTCTCCTTAACCGGAATCCCCATTCAAAGCAAGAATTTAGTATGGGAAAGTACATTCAATGTATCCTACTCAAAGAATGAAGTCGTCAGCTTAGGAGATGAAACGAGGTTGCATCCGGGAACAAAATTAGACCAAGCTTCTCTCAATACAGCTGTACTGCAAGTAGGAAAACCGCTAGGTAGCATCTACGGATACATTTGGGAAGGTTTATGGCGCACTGACGAAGCAGACGAAGCAGCTAAATGGGGACAAAAACCAGGAGATAATAAATTTAAAGAGAAAAACGTGAATTACAAATTGGAATCTGATGATGCAGATATTATCGGGCAGGCATTTCCTGATGTAATATTAGGATGGAGCAATACTATCAAATGGAAGAATTTAGATTTCAACTTATTCTTCCAGGGTTCACTAGGAGCTGACCGTTTGAATTTATCACGCTATCTCACCAATGAAGGTATCAGTGATTCACGTTTCATCACCTCTAAAGAAGGTTATTATAACAGATGGACCCCCGAAAACCAAAATACAAAGATACCGAATCCGTTTAGTTCAACAATCAATTCCAGATTTGAAACTGCCCAATATCTCGAAAAGGCTGATTATCTAAGATTAAAGAATGTAAGCATTGCATATACAATTCCCAGAGCAAAAACAAAATTTGCAGATGTCAGAATCTCTCTGAGTGCTCAAAATTTATTTACGATCACTTCTTACACAGGATATGATCCGGAAGGAACAATGGATATCACAAGCAATGGAGGTAATAGTGACATTAATGCAGGCGTTGATGGCGGTTCATACCCATTGCCAAGAACATTTACTTTGGGGCTTGGATTCTCATTTTAGTTTAACCAATAAAATAGATGTAAAATGAAAAATATATTGATTTATAGCATATTATTATTTGCTTTATGCTCTTGTGACAATTTCCTAGAAGAAGACCCTCGTGGCAAGCTTACTCCTTCTTCTTTCTTCTCAAGTCCGGAAGATTTGGATATGGCTATAACTGGAATGTATAACAAATATTACCAGACTAACGCCCGCGTCTTCAGAGCTATTTATGTGTGGTGTGCAGATGATGTGACAGCGCATAGTGGTGGTAATAAGTCGCGTTTCTCGGAATATGACCGGTTTAATTTCAATTCAGGAAACACTGATATTCTTGAAATGTATCAACTCTATTATCAGACAATCAAAGCTTGTAATTATGTGATTAATAATGCAGAAAGAACACCGGTTGAGAAATCTTTTCTGGAGCCGAGACTGGGACAAGCCTATTTCCTGAGAGCATTAAACTATTTTATGCTTGTACGTATTTGGGGACGTATACCTCTGGTTACAGAGAATGAGATAGATTACAATACCCCCAAAGCAGATGTGCAGAAAATATATGAATTAATAGAATCGGATGCATTAACGGCAGAAAGAATGTTGCCGGATAATCATAAGATAGCACCCTATTTTCAGAACGGAATCAATGTAGCTCCTAACAAAGGCGCTGCAAAAGCTTTGTTAGCCTCTGTATATATGACAGAAGCAGGCTGGCCTCTGAAAAAGGGAGCAGAATATTATGATAAGGCAGCTGCAAAATATAAAGAAATTATTGAGAATGAAGCTACTTATGGTTATATATTAGAGCCGGATATACGCACATTGACTAAAGAACCGGAGGCTAATTACTCCAAAGAAATAGTATTCGGAGAGTTCCATAACAAAACAAAAAACTATTTCTCTGGTCCTAAAAGCGAATTACCCGAGGAGTCCGGTGGATGGTGTGACTATATGGTTGAATTGGAATTTTTCAGAAGTATGCCGGAAGGAATACGTAAAGATGCCTGGTTCTTGACTAAAGTGACGATGACCGGACAGGAACGTAATCCGGAAACAGGACGTTATCCTTTATTGGATTGGGACGACCCCGCAACCAATCAGAAACATCCTTATTGGAAGAAGAACATAGAAAGCTCGGACTGGGTATTTAATTATAATGACGGGTATTACGAAACTAAAGGGATTTCAAGTGCAAGCGGGAAAACCAGAATGATATTTAGATATGCTGATATTTTACTACTGTATGCTGAAGCGGTTGCTTATGGAAGCAAGAATATTGATGATTTAGCATTTGACTGCATGTGGAGAGTACAAAAAAGAGCAGGAGTCCCACTCATCTCAAAGGATGTAACTAAGGCATACTTCCAAAAAGCTGTTCTGGATGAGAGACGGTGGGAAACCGCAGGTATGGAACATAGCTGTATGGGGCGTTTCTTTACCATGCAAAGACATGAGATTCTTCATTTGCAAAAAAATTATAGAGATGCAGCCGAGCTTTCTTTAAATCCCAATTTAACATTAAGCGAAGAATTCTATTATTTCCCGATACCAGATAATGAACTCCTGATAGTTCCTGGACTAAAAGATTGATTCTACTTTTCTAAAATGAGGGTTTTAAGAGTTTGCATTTCTTTTGAAACCCTCTTTTATTTATAAAACATTTAATATGAAATACTTCAGTGTAATATTAGTATTATGCTTGTCCCTTTCTATGGTTCAAGCTCAACAAACCTCTTTTGTAAATCCTTTCATTGGCACTTCCGATGATCATGGACAAACCGACCCATCCGCAACCATTCCGTTTGGAATGATTAAACCGGGACCAGAAACGATGCCTCGTGGAAATGGAGGTTATGATTATCAAGCACAGCAGTTAAAGGGATTCTCACAGACTAGGATGTCTGGAGTAGGTTGCATAGGTGTCGGAGGAAATCTGTTGATAACACCTTTTGTCGGAACATCATGCAAGCCCCAAAAGATGAATAAAGCTTCGGAAGTAGCAGTTCCTGGATATTATAGCATAACTTTAGATAATCAGCTTAAAGTTGAAATTACTACAGGCAGGACTGCCGCTATCTATCGTTTTACTTATCCGTCTACAGAGGCAGCAGGCATAAAAATAGATTTTAAACATTCTTATGGTAAACATATCGCCGAAGAGCATAATATTGTAGGAAACAATGCAGTAAGGGGATTCGTGCGTTCCGCCTGCACTTGCGATTTAGGTAGTTACAAATTTTATTATTATATTGAGAAAGATAAATCTGCCTGTAAACCGGAAAACAACGATTCTGAATTGCTATGGAAGTTCCAGACAGAGCCTAATGAACAAATTATACTAAAAATAGGATTATCCTCCGTCAGTGCAGAAGAAGCTGAAGCGAATCTCAAACAAGAATGCTCGGACCTGTCTTTCGAGCAAGTACGCGCCAATGCACGTGCCAACTGGGGAAATTTATTGGGGCACATACAAGTAGAGACTCCTGATGAAGACTTAAAGACATCATTTTATACACGGCTCTATCATGCTTGCCAAACTCCTTTCACAATCAATGATTATTCCGGCAGTTACAGGGGAAGTGATGGAAAAGTATATAAAAACCAGCAGTTACCCTATTATCATGGTTGGTCCATTTGGGACACCTACCGAACAAAATATCCTCTGCTGTCTATTGTTTGTCCCACAGAATACAAACAGATGATTTCCTCACTTGCAGAGTTATACAAACAAGGTAAGCCCCGCTCTGCAACGAAAACGGAACCGTTTTTGACAACACGTACAGAGCACTCTATTATCACGATTTTAGATGCATTGCAAAAAGGAATGTTTGATGGTTCTCTCGATGAACTACTTCCATTGATGCTAAAAGAGGCGGAAGACATCTCCAATGATTCACCTGACAAAGCATTGGAACGAGGATATGATTTCTGGGGAGTTTCCGAACTCGCAGGGAAAATGGGTAATAAAGAGTTAAAAAAAGAATTCTCTTCACGTTCTAAAGACTATAGGCCAATATGGTTACAGAAATTTAAGAACATTGGTCCTACTTCAGATATAATGCACGGTGACGGTTTGTATGAAGGTACTATATGGCAATACCGTTGGTTCGTACCTCATGATTTCGATTGGGTGATTTCTACTTTGGGCAGCAAGAAAAAGGTTTTGAGTGAATTAGATTATTTCTTTGAGAATAATTTATTCAACATGGGGAATCAACCTGATATACATGTTCCATTTCTATATTATTACCTTGGGGAACCATGGAAAACGCAAAAGTTAGTCCGTCAGATATTACTTGAACCTACCACTAATTATTACGGGACACATGAAAAATGGGAAAAACCTTATATTGGTAAAATCTTCACTACCATCCCACGAGGATATTTGAAAGAAATGGATGACGATGCAGGAACCATGTCTTCCTGGTTTGTACTGTCCTCCATAGGATTATTTCCAGTCTGCCCAGGTGTACCCTATTATTGGATAAGTGCTCCGGTCTTTGATACGGTCACATTGCATCCAACCTCTCAACAGGAATTTAAAATCCATGTAAATCGTCCTGATGCAGAGTGCCTCTATATTCAGAAAGCAGTTTTAAACGGCAAAATCTTAAATAGAAGCTGGTTGAGCTATGACGAAATCATGCAAGGTGGAGATTTGACTCTGGAGTTAGGAAAGTCTCCCAATAAACGTTGGGGAAATAATACTGATTTTGTAAAGTCACTATTTAAAAAATAAATTAAATGAGAATAAAGGAATGTTTTTGGTGGGTATTTGCTATAGTTGGAGTATGCTTTCTGAGCATAAGATGTAGTAATGTTGAACAGGATTATTGCTGTTATGTGAATCCTTTTATTGGTAATGCAGATAATGGCCATACATTTCCGGGAGCTTGTGTACCATTCGGAATGATACAGGTAAGCCCGGAAAGTGGAAATGGTTCGTGGAGATATTGCTCCGGCTTTAATATCGAGGATGACTCTGTCATGGGATTTTCCCAAAACCATTTGAATGGTACGGGATGTCCCGACTTAGGAGATATATTAATCCTGCCATTTTGTGGTAATATACAAAATGGCAAATATAAAAGTCGATATGATAAAGAGCATCAAAAAGCTTATCCAGGATATTATTCGGTAGTTTTATCTGATTTTGAGGTGGATGTAGAGTTGACTGCGACACAGCGTACGGCCATGCATCGCTATACTTTCAGAAAAGAAGGACCGGCACACATTCTGGTAGACCTTCAAAGTGGAATTGTAAGTAAGGACGAGCAGCTACGAACTCATGTAATAGATGCAGAAATGCAACTTTTAGATCAACATAGCATTGCCGGAAAGAACAGGGTAAAGATGTGGGTAGAAAGAGAATTCTTCTATGTCATCAAATTCGATAAACCCTATATGGCAGTTAAGGAACTTCAACCCCAGAAAGGGGAAAAAGCCAAACGCCTTCTTCTTTCATTCGATTTAAAACAAGGAGAAAGCGTTCAAGTAAAAGTCGGACTGTCTACTGTCAGTATAGAAGGCGCACAGGAAGCATTGGAAAAAGAAAATCCAGACTGGAACTTTGAGAAGGTAAAGACTCAAGCTACCGAAGCCTGGAACAATTTATTATCACGTATAGACGTATCGGGCACAGAAGAGCAAAAAGTAAATTTCTACACTTCCATTTACCACTTGTGTATCCAACCCAATAATATAACCGATGTGGATGGAAGATACAGGGGGGCTAATGACAGCATCCTCCATTCTCCCATAGGAGAATACTATTCTACCTTATCCTTGTGGGATACTTATCGTGCCGCTCATCCTCTATATACCTTTTTAGTGCCAGAGAAAGTCAATGGATTTGTCAATTCAATGTTATCTCATTGTGATATACAAGGTTATTTACCTATATGGGCTTTATGGGGCAAAGAAAACCATTGTATGATTGGCAACCATGCTATACCCGTTATTGTAGAGGCATATCTGAAAGGGTATAAAGGTTTTGACCCGGAAAGAGCTTACGAAGCAATCAGAAAATCATCATTAGAGTCTCATCCCAAGTCTGATTGGGAAACATACAATCAGTATGGATATTATCCTTTCGATCTTGTTCCTGAAGAATCGGTTTCCAGAACTTTAGAAAGTTGCTATGATGACTATTGCGTGGCACAGATGGCAAAAGCATTAGGAAAAAAGGAAGATTATGATTTCTTTTCTCAAAGAGCCCACGCATATACATCCCTATTTGATCCGGCAACCAAACTCATGCGAGGAAAAGATTCACAAGGCAAATGGAGAGATCCTTTTGATCCTTTCAGATTATCACATGCCGGAACTTCCGGAGGGGATTATACCGAAGGCAATGCATGGCAGTATGTATGGCATGTGCAACACGATGTAGATTCTTTGATTGAAATGATGGGAGGAAATAAAGCATTTACAGCAAAACTCGATTCACTTTTCCGACTTGAGAACAAAACTGTAAATACAGGTTTTGTATCTGATGTGACCGGGCTTATAGGACAATACGCTCATGGTAATGAGCCCAGCCATCATGTGGCTTACCTATATAATTATGCAGGAGAGCCCTGGAAAACGCAAGAACTTATCCGTGAAATTTTTGATCGTTTTTATTTGCCCGTTCCCAACGGATTATGCGGGAATGACGATTGTGGACAGATGTCCGCATGGTATTTGTTCTCTGCTATGGGATTTTACCCCGTAGATCCTATCAGTGGAGAATATATTATTGGTGCTCCTCAATTGAAAGAAATGGTGTTACGTCTGGAAGGTGAAAAGAATTTCACCATTCGTGCTGAGAACTTATCGAAAGAGAATAAATATGTAAAGGCGGTCTTCTTGAATGGAAAAGAATTAAAACGCTTCAGAATCTTTCATCATGAAATCACAGACGGAGGTCTTTTAGAATTTATCATGACAGACAATCCGTCAGAAACATTTAAATAGTTGATTATGAGAATATATATATTATCAATCCTTTTTTTTCTTTCTTGCTCTTCAGTATGGAGCAAAGAATATAATGCATCTTTCTTTGGCATAAAGTCTGATGGAGTAACGTTGAATACTAATTCTATCCAGACCGGCATTGACTATATTCACAAAGAAGGAGGAGGTATTCTAGTGTTTAATGTCGGCCGGTATTTAACAGGTAGCATTGAACTCAAATCGAATGTAGCGATACAATTAAAGGAAGGGGCAATACTGGTAGGCTCTCTAAACCCGTACGACTATAATATGGAAGGACCTTGCTATAGTATGATTCGAGCTATAAGTCAAAAGAATATAGCTATTTATGGGAAAGGAGTCATTGATGCACAAGGACGCCAAGTATCATATAATATAATCGACCAAGTGCATAAAGGTTTTATCAAAGATCCTCTGGAGAATGACAGACCGCGTAGACCGCGAGGGATTCATTTCAAGCAATGCCAGGGTATAACTATAGAAGGAATCACTATAAAAAACACCTGTGACTGGACACAGGAATACGAAGAGTGCGACTCGCTATGGGTGAGGGGAATTACAGTCGACAATAAAGCATATTGGAATAACGATGGTATTGATATCGTCGATTGCCGGAACGTAGTGATAGAAAATTCCTTCTTCGACGCTTCGGACGATGCAGTCTGCTTGAAATCCCATAAAGCCGAAGTTGCATGTCGAAACGTAGTGATTCGTAATTGTACCATGCGTTCGAGTGCTAACGGAATAAAATTAGGCACTATGACAGTTGGAGGATATGAAAATATCCGGATTATAAACAATAAGATTTATGATACTTATCGTTCAGCATTAACGATAGCCACTCCTGACGGAGGATATGTCCGAAACATTGTAGTGGATAGTTTACAAGCTTATAATACAGGAAATGCTATATTCCTTCGGATAGGCAACCGTACACATTCGGATAAAGTAGGTTCTATGGACTCCGTCCTTATTTCTAATTTGTATGTAGAAATTCCCGAAGGGAAACCGGATGCAGGATATGAGTATGAGGGACCAATAGAACATATGCCCAGAAATATATCTCCGGCAAGTATCATTGGACTAAAAGGGCATCCCATAACACACGTGACTCTGAAAAATGTGGTAATCAATCATCCGGGAGCAGGAAAATCGGAAATAGCAAAGGTCGGCATTACTCCGGAAGAATTAGATAAAGTTCCTGAGTTGGCAGATTCGTATCCTGAATTTTCATGTTTCAAAGAACTCCCGGCGTGGGGACTCTATCTCCGACATGTTGAGGGGATTGCTTTAGAGAACATTACATTTATTGCCCGAAAAAGAGATTATAGACCAGCTATAGTACTGGATGACGCACACCATGTCAACATGAGTAAAATGAAAATCCAGGAACCCGGAAAAAAGAAACAACAGATACATGTATATCAATCTACTAATATCACTAAATAGAAACCACAATGAAACAATTACTAATAACTTTACTATTATTTTGGAGTATCAATGTTTTTGCACAGCAAACATATGATATTGTTATAGTGGGAGGAACGCCCGGCGGATTGACCACAGCACTTGCAGCTGCCAAGCTTGGGAAAACATCTGTTATTCTGGAACGTACACAGCATATCGGAGGCCTGCCTTCCAATGGGCTGGGAGCAACGGATATTGTAACCCGGGCAGCTACTACAGGATTGTTCAGAGAGTTCACTTGCCGCATCAAAGACTATTACAAAAAGAAATATGGTGTGGCTTCCACACAATATCAGAGATGTGATGATGGTTTCCGTTTCGAACCTTCAGTAGCAGAACAAGTATTTACTGACTGGCTGGGAGAATATAAAGGTCTAATAACAGTTTTGACAATGCGACAATTTGATTCCAGCCCCCGCAATCTAAAAAAAGTAGATGACAAGATTGTGCAAATCAATATACTGAATCGTGATAAAAATACTCAAGAAGAGTATCGAGGCAAGATTTTCATTGATGCAACCTATGAGGGAGATCTGGCAGCAGCAGCCGGAGTACCCTTTAGAGTAGGGCGAGAAGGTAAAAATGAATTTGGAGAACCCGGAGCAGGTAGTGTTTACAAATATTGGCATGGTCCGGAAATGGATGCTTCCACATTTATTGGAGATAATGCTGTCCAAGCCTACAACTACCGGTTGTGCCTAACCAAAAATCCGAATAATAAAGTACCCATAACAAAGCCCCTAAATTATGACCGCAATGAATATACATCTATTATCGATGATGTCTGGACGGGGCGTCATACCCAAGCTGAGATGGTGAATGTTACTCCGGAAATGTTAGAAGCTAATAGAAAGCATATAGCTAAAGGTAATCCTACTATGATTCCCGGTGACAAATGGGGGCTTGGGAAAGTAGTAAACCTGGTTGAGATTCCAAATGAAAAAACAGATGCCAATAACCAGCATGCTGCCTTTGTCTCGTCAGATCTGCCCGAAGAGAACTGGGCATGGCCTACAGCCGGTTGGACATGGCGTGACAAGTTTGCAACAAGACTAAGGGAATATACAGAGGGATTGCTCTGGTTTGCCCAAAACGATAAAGAATTACCCGATCATTTCCGGAAAGCAGCTCGCGAATGGGGGTATGCAAAAGATGAATACACAGATAACGGGCATTTTCCCAGACAAGTATATGTACGTGAAGGACGTCGATTCGAAGGACTTCATTTTTTCATAGCAAGTGATGCGATGCCTGTAAAAGGTGGTGGAAGACCTCCTGTGTACTTATCAAGTATTACAGCCAGCCATTATGGATTTGATTCACATGCCACCCATAAGCGGGAACCCGGCATGGTACACCTGAATGGTTTTCTGGGCTATCCGACATCACCTTACACTGTTCCTTATGGAGTGATTGTTCCCAAGGAGGTAGATAATTTATTGTTCCCAGTCCCTATCTCTGGTTCCCACATCGGTTTCTCTACACTCAGGATGGAACCATGCTGGATGGCTATGGGACAAGCTGCCGGTGTAGCGTCTTCGGTTGCAATAGATGAAAAGGTAAAAGTCAGGAACATCAATATATCTATGATGCAAGATATCTTGCTTGAGCAAGGCACTACTCTGGTTTACTATAAAGACGTCTCATTGGATGATAAAGATTTCTCAATGGTGCAATACATGGGACT
This sequence comes from uncultured Bacteroides sp., assembly GCA_900557355.1. Taxonomy (GTDB): domain Bacteria; phylum Bacteroidota; class Bacteroidia; order Bacteroidales; family Bacteroidaceae; genus Bacteroides. The sequence goes on along the minus strand of USSR01000108.1, from coordinate 3,848 downwards.
TCGAGGCTTTTTGCCCGAATGGGAAGCAAGATTAGACGAAGCGATAGAGGAACAGACTTTAAGTTACTGGAAGCACTTTTCTAAATTGAATATAAAAGTCCAGTCGGGAGTTTCTACGCGAAGGGAAGTTTTGAATGAGTTATATGTAAAGATGAAAAAATAATGATTTGATACTATGTTAAAAAGAAAATTACTATATGCTTTGTCGGCTCTATTCCTCTGTTGGACCGGTGTCCGGGGACAAGATTACTCTATAATGGATTTTGGGGCAAAACCTGATGGAGTAACTTTGAACACGCACACCATCCAATATGCGATTGATTATGTCCACACGGCAGGAGGAGGAAAACTCATTTTTGATACCGGAAACTATTTGACCGGCACTATATATTTAAAATCCAATGTTACTTTGCACTTAGCGCAAGGAGCTGTTTTATTGGGTTCATGTAATGCCTTAGATTATAAAAAGGATGAATATATACAACGGACAGCCTTGCTTTTTGCCGTACAGCAAGATAATATCGGTGTGACAGGCGAAGGAACAATTGATGGCAGAGGATTTATAGTAGCGAACAATCTGATCTCATACATCCAGAGAGGACTTATAGATGATCCGTTGCACATGGACAGGCCTGATGAAACAAACCGTCCCCACAATATTTATTTCAGAGAATGCCGGAATGTACGGATTGAAGGGATACGGATGCACGATCCGGCAAGTTGGAATCAAGCCTACGACCAGTGCCAGCAAGTCATTATAGACAATATAAATGTTGATTGCAAATCTTACTGGAATAATGACGGAATAGATATCGTAGATTGCGATAGCGTCAGAATCAGCAATTCCTTTTTCGATGCCGCCGATGATGGTATCTGTTTCAAATCACATGAACCATCGCAAATCTGCCAGAATGTGGTAGTTGATAATTGCATCATACGTTCAAGTGCCAGTGGCTTAAAATTCGGAACAGCATCAAAAGGAGGTTTTCGTGACTTTATCATCAAGAATCTTACGGTTTATAACACCTACCGTTCCGCCGTAACATTCGCCACTGTGGACGGAGGTATCATCGAAAACATATTTGTCGATAGCGTACATGCTGTGAATGTAGGAAATGCATTCTACCTGCGAATAGGAGACCGCTGGAATTCCGGGAAGAGGCCGCTTATGAAAAATGTCACTCTTTCAAACTTCAATGTAAAGTTGACAAACTCTAAGCCTGATGCGGGCTATCCATATGAAGGTCCGGTAGAGCATCTGCCCCGTAACATTTCTCCGGCAAGCATTATCGGTTTACCTGAAGACCGAATTCAAGGGATTACTCTCAAGAATATAGATATAGAATCTCCGGGAGGAGGCAATCCCTTCTATGCCAAATGCGGACTGACCGCAAAAGAACTGGAAGGAATACCTGAGATGAGAACAGCTTATCCGGAGTTCTCACAATTCAAGGAACTTCCTGCTTGGGGAATCTTCATACGTCATGCAGATGATATCCGGCTGGATAATGTGAAATTGAAAGTTCACTCTTTTGATTACAGACCTGCTATTGTAACGTCGGATGTAAAAGGGGTTATGTTAGAGAGAGTAGATATACAACCTACCCCCAATGACAAAAGAGAACAGTTTTTTATGTACCAAACATTTAATGTCACAAAATAGATATGCTGAAAAGAATATTGGTCCTAGCTATTATATGTTGGGCTGTAACACTTGCCCATTCTCAGGAAGTATTGTCCGAATGGGAAAATCCTGAAGTAAACAGTATAAATACGGAACCGGCTCATGCCTCTTATATACCTTATCGATCTGTAGCAGAGGCAGAACGAAGAGTATCTTCTATGGTACACTCTCTGAACGGAGAGTGGAAATTTAAATATATCTCCGGAATATATGCCTTGCCAGCAGCTTTTTATAGCACGAACTATAATGATGGTTCATGGGATTATATTCAAGTCCCTGGCAACTGGCAGCTGCAAGGAGAATATGATCCACCTGTTTTTACGAATGTGAAATACCCTTTTGAACCTAATCCACCCTATATTCCCCGAGAATCCAATCCGATAGGCCTGTACCGCCGGAACTTTGCTGTTCCGGCTGATTGGAAAGATGAAGAAATCTTTCTGCACTTTGCCGGAGTACAATCTGCCATGTATGTCTGGGTGAACGGGGAAAAAGTGGGATATCATGAAGACGGAATGTTGCCGGCAGAGTTTAACATCAGCAAATATTTGCAGAAGGGTGAAAATCAGTTGACTGTCCAGGTTCTAAATTGGTCTGACGGCAGTTACTTAGAAGACTTGGATTATTGGAGATTAAGCGGCATCTATCGTGATGTCTTTTTGTTTGCACTTCCTAAAGTCCACATCAGGGATTTCTCTATTTCCCCCAACCTGGATATGGAGTATAAGGATGCAGAATTGAATGCAGTCGTTTCCATAAAGAATGAGACAAGAGAACCCGTCAGCGATGGTTGTTTGCGTGTTTCTTTAAAAGAAACAACCGGCAAACTGATATGGACAAGACAGTTTTCGTTCAGTGTAGCCTCGGGGGAAAAACAAGAAATCTCATTCTCAGAGAAAATATTTTCTCCGTTAAAGTGGACGGCAGAAACACCTGATTTATATCGCTTGGACATAGAACTATCAAGAAAGCATGGAACCGTTCAACAGGTTATTAGCCAGAAGATAGGATTCAGAAAAGTAGAAATTAAAAATGGACTGTTGCTGTTGAACGGACAACCTATAAAAATAAAAGGAGTCAACAGGCATGAGTTCGATCCCTACACTGGACGATACATTACACGCGAGATAATGGAGCGTGATATAAAACTGATGAAATCATTTAATATAAATGCAGTGAGAACGTCCCATTATCCCAATCATCCGGATTGGTATGACTTGTGTGATGAATATGGGCTATATGTAATGGATGAAGCTAATGTAGAGAGTCATGGCTTGTGGGCAAAAGGATTCCATGTCGGAGAAAGGGATGAGTGGAAAAAGGCCATTGTCGAAAGGAATGTGAACATGGTGGAAAGGGATAAGAATCACCCTTCTGTCATCTTCTGGTCTATGGGAAATGAATCCGGTTGGGGAAAGAACTTTGACAAGGCCTATGAAGAGATAAAAAGGTATGATCCTGAAAAACGTCCGGTTCATTATGAGGCAAAGAATCCTGCTTATGCTAAAGTACTTTCAAGGTATGACTTCATTTCCAATATGTACAACCCGCTTAATGAGATTATCAAACAGTATAATGAGGATCAGTCACGTCCTATGTTGATATGTGAATATGCTCACTCTATGGGAAACGGTTTAGGCAATTTCAGAAAGTTCTGGAATCTATTTTATAAATATCCACGTATGCACGGAGGGTTTACCTGGGATTGGGTAGACCAGGGATTATGCCTGAAAAAAAAAGGCGGGAAAGAATATTGGGAAGTCATGAATTATAGCGACGGGGCTAATTCAAATGACGGTTTGGTAAACCCTGACCGGGAAGTCCAACCGGAGATATATGAGCTGAAAAAGGTCTATCAAAATTTCAACGTAGAGAATATAGACATAAACGAAGGTCTTGTCTCAATATCAAACACAAATTACTTTGTAGATACAAAAGGAATTACTTTGTGTTGGACATTATTAGAAAATGGAATTCCTATAAAGCGTGATACCATTACCACTTTGAATATAGCTCCCCAAAGCAGGCAATTGATAGAATTGAATTTCTCCAGGCAAAATCTGAAAGCAGGAAATGAGTATCATGTAAATTTTAGTTTTTATGATACGACATTGCTGTCCCATTAAAATCTAAAATAGCTCTTTGAAATATTTGAAATTTAGTT
>USSR01000107.1 GCA_900557355.1 uncultured Bacteroides sp. | reverse complement strand
ACTACATCTTGAACAGATGAAAGGAACAGAAGAAAAGATATGTGCCATCTACACTCTACTCAAAAATAAGGTGAAATGGAATGAGAAATACAACTTATACGGTAAAGCCCCAAAGCAAATACTGAAAGAGGGTACAGGAAGCAATGCTGATTTAAACTTCATCCTCATCAGTATGTTGACAGATGCCGGAATACCTGCCTATCCGGTAGTAATGAGCCGGCGGAATATGGGCATACTCCCCCTGACCCACCCCAGCCTTCAGAAACTAAATACTTTCATCGTAGGTATTGCCCACACAGACACCACCTTGGTTTATCTGGACAGTTCAGTAGAAGACGGCTACCTCAATGTACTGCCTCCTCTACTTATGACCAACCGCGCCCGGGTCATCATTCCGGGTAACCACAGTCAATGGGTTAATCTGGAAGCTCTCGGAACAAACCAGTTGAGATCCGCCGTTATTGCCAGCATTTCTCCTGAAGGTACCATTTCTGGTACACGCGAAACACTTTATGCAGGTCAGTATGCTTCCCGCTTACGGAATAAGTTCCGCACGGCAAAGGACAGCACCGACTTTGTCAACAAGCTGGCTTCCGAAGAAAACATCCAGGTCAAGTCACTCCGGATAGAAGGAAGAAACGGCTTCTCACCACAAGTACGTGAAGTAATGGAATTCGAAAAACAATCTACAGTTAACGACCAGTTTATTTACGTCAATCCGCTTGTATTCCTGCATGTTTCCGAATCCCCTTTCAAACAATCAGAAAGAAAGCTCCCTGTAGAATTTCCTTATACGGACCATCTGTCACTGACCGCTAATCTGACTATCCCAGAGGGATATGTAGTAGATGAGAAGCCGGAAGGTCTAAGGGTGCAAACAGGTGATGAGAAAGTATTCTGCCGGTATACCATCACCCAGCAAAACAATCAGGTCACTCTCAGATACCTTTTCAGGTTGCAAAAGCTATTATTCCTGAATACCGATTATCCCGAACTGCAGCAATTATGGGAAATAATAGTAAAGAAGAATAATGAAATAATGGTTTTAAAGAAACTCTAATAGAGAGATTTATGAAAACAAACAAGTTCTTGATCGGATTTCTGTTACAAGCCACCGTTTGTTCCAGTGGTCTGCACGCCCAAACAGATTTACATGCCAATGCTTATTCCATCATACAGGATGCCGTAACGGATATTGTATGTACCTCTCCTACCGATGCCATTCAGAAAGAGAAACGCGTAATACAAATACTGGATGAAAAAGGGAAAGGGGATGCCTCTTTTGTCTGTATGTGCGACCGCTTTTCCTCTTTAAAGAAATTCTCCGGAGAAGTCCGCGATGCCTCCGGCAACGTCATCCGTAAGATAAAAAAGAGCGAGCTGAAAGTTACCGAATACTCGGATGAACTTGTTAGCGACGATTATTATTATTTCTTTGAATACACTCCATCGCGATACCCTATAACCATCACCTATGAATGGGAAATAAAGAACAGCGACGGTCTCATCGGCTATCCCAGTTTCCTACCACAAAAGAATTATAACCAGTCCGTCGCACAAGCAAGTTATCGCATTCTCACTCCGGCCGATAATCCCTGTCGTTACCGTACAATCAATATGCAGGCAGAGGTCAGCCAAAAGCAAACGACGGACGGAAACTGGCTGACGGAAGTTAAAGTTCAGTCCCTACCCGCCATTCAGAAAGAGCCTTACAGCCCTGCCCTCTCCGAACTATTGCCACGCATCTATTTCACTCCCCGGAATTTCTCTTTTGAAGGAACTAAAGGAAGTATGGATAACTGGCAAACATACGGCGCATGGCAATATCAGTTACTAAGCGGCAGAGATCAGATTCCCCCGGCACTAAAAGAAGAACTGCAAAGGCGGACAGCAAACTGCAATACCCCTTATGAGAAAATAGCCGCAGTATACCAGTATCTTGCATCCACTACACGTTATGTCAGCATACAACTCGGTATCGGTGGCCTACAGCCCATTGCCGCTGCCGATGTACACCGTACCGGATTCGGTGATTGTAAAGGACTATCCAACTATATGCGTGCCATGCTTACAGAGTTAGGAATTCCATCTACCTATACTGTAATCAGTACTACAAACAGACGCCTGTTAGCCGATTTTGCCAGTGCCAACCAGAATAACCACGTCATCCTGCAAGTGCCGTTACCTAACGATACACTTTGGATCGAATGCACTAACCCTACTCTGCCCTTGGGTTATGTACATCACTCCATAGCCGGACATGATGCTTTACTTATCGGCCCTGATGGCGGAACACTTTACCGACTACCGACCTATGCCGATTCCTTGAGCACCCAAGTCAACGACGCTCTCATCTCCCTTCAACCGGATGGAAGCGCCAAAATCGAAGTAAAACAAAGTTCACGCCTGTTTCAATATGAAGATAAAGCAGATATCATAAACATAGAACCTGCCCGGCAGAAAGACTGGCTACGCTCAGACATCAGTCTTGTACAAGCTAAAGTAGATAATATTCGCTTCAAAGAGACCAAACAAAAAGAGCCTCAACTGGATATTCATTACACCATCGAAAGCAGCCAGTATGGAAATAAAACCGGAAAGCGTCTGTTCATCCCCGTCAACATATTCCATAAAGGCTTTTATAGCCCAAGCAACCAAGGTGAGCGTACTCAAGATATTCAAATCAATTACGGTTATCTTGATATAGACAGCCTCAACATCCGGTTACCGGAAGGATACGAAATAGAATCACTACCTAAAACTACAGATATGGAAACTAAATTCGGCAAATTTCATTCTTCCATCACCTTAGAAGAAGGTGGAAATATTCTTATTGTGCACCGGCTATTGTTCCATCAAGGAAATTATCCCAAAGAAGATAATACAGACTTCATGGATTTCCGCAAAAATGTCGCTACACAATATGCAGCGAAAATCATAGTGAAAAAGAGCGGGGAGTAATCAAATAGAAATCCTTCATAGCATATAGCATGTAACCAATAAAGAGTTATTGGTTACATGCTATATGTTTTAAACTCATGTTTCAAAAAGAATAAATATTTCGATTTATTTCTGATCACTGTTCGATAATGAGCGGACAGTTGTCCGATAATGAACAGGTTGCACTCTTAAACAACCACTGATTATCAACGCATTATCACTTTGGCACAGGAATTGACTTCTATTAAGCGAAAGCGGTCAGCAAAAAAATAAAGATTAACTGCCACTTTTCAGCAAGTAGTTCCGTCTAACAGATAAGAGCGAAAACCCAATAGAATTAGTAACAATTTAAAAATAAAGATTATGAAAACTACAAGTTTATTTAAAGCAGTCGCATTGGTAGCTATTATGATAGCAAGTGTTCTTAACTCCGAAGTGAAAGCTCAGGATGGTTTCATAACAAATCAGGTGATGAACGGCGAATTGGTAGCATCAAAAACTATCTTCAAAAAAGATGGCTCTTACCTCCAACGCCACATGCAGTACACCTTTTCATACGATGATCAGAACCGTTTGATCAGCAAAGAGGCTTCCAAATGGGATGGTGCAAAAGATGAATGGGTACCCTATTTCAAAATGACTTACCAGTACAGCGATAATGAAATAATAATGAACTATGGTCGCTGGAACGAATCTCACAAAGCTTTTGACGAAGCAATTCAGAAAAGTGTATACGAACTGAATGATGCAAATATGCCGACGGCTTACAAAGCCTACAAGCAAGATAATAAATCAGATTGGACTCTGGTTGACCACAAACAGATGGACTTCACAACTAATCTATTGGCAATTGCAAAGTAAAAATACAGAAATTAAAGTTAACCATTAGTTAAAGAGCACGGATCGAGAGATTCGTGTTTTTTTATAATAAGGTTCAGGAGATATCTATGGAGATACCCCGAACTTCACACATTGTATTCACCGGTTCCTCTTTATTACAAATTGACTTTTCCATAGTTTGCGACATGGCTATTACCCTTTCTATAAAGAAGCTCCGGCTTCCTATCCTCTACGCCTGCAACAAGTCATTACTACCATTCTTGAAAATGACCTGCCTGCGGTAGAAAAGGTAGAGTATGTTTCTATCAAAAAGATGAAACGCCTATTGATGATTGTTTCACAAATGGTTCCTTCATCATGCTTTATTCCGAAAAGAATAATATGCAGCAGCTTACCAAACCGGAAAAGGTATATCTGGAAAATACCAACCTGATGTATGCACTCGCTCCAACCTCAGACATAGGCAATATCCGTGAAACCTTTTTTGCCAATCAGCTGAAAGCGAACCATACAATAACCTTCTCCGGACAAGGAGATTTCCGGATAGATGACACTTATACATTTGAGGTAGGGGGAAAAACAAAAAGCTTTGAACAGATAAAGGATATTCCCAATAGCTATCTGGCAATAGACAATGTGGAATATGGAACAGGCAAGCGGATACCTCTCTGGTTGTTCGGATTTCTGTATTAAATCACAAAGAATTACAGATATTTCTCCCACAAATAGCGCAGCGGCTCAAGCAATCTTCCGGTTATGCTCCTTTCATCCGTCATCACTTCCGCTGTTCCGGTAAGTTCTCCGTTGAAATCCAGAACTTTACCATAAGATGTACATAAATCCTGCGGTAAGCTTACAGTAACGGTATACATGCTATCGCTATCCGTCAAGAGGGAAACAGATACTACTGTTCCGGTCAGGAAGCCGAATTCCATATAAGGATATCCCGTCACGCTGATATTCACCCGTTGTCCGGATTTCACCTTGCCCGACCCGTTAACAGGCAGTTTTATCTTGCCGATAATATCCCCTGTCTGCGAGGCGACAATAGAGAAAACTTTATCCCCGCTATTCACATTCTGATTCTTCTGCCACACATTGTTATAAGACAATATTCCACCGGCCGGACTGATGAAAAGATACGTCATCTTCCAGTCCTCGATGCTCACCTGTAATTCATTGTAAGCAGCTTTTAAGGCTGTCCCCAGACTGTTAGCTTCCCGACTTTGCTCCATCCGGGTTTCAAGAATATTTTGCTGTAACTGCGCCTCCTGTATTTTGGCCGAAGAAAGTGAAGTCATCATCTGTTCCTGTCCCTGTTGTCTGTTCAGAAACACCTGTTTGGCTTCTTCATAGTCCGATTGTGCCGTCAGTCCCTCGCCAAAAAGTTTCTTCTCCCGACTATGCACAGTTTCGGCTATTCGCACCTGCTCTTTATCCAGCTCTGCCTGACGCTTCAAGTGCACTATATAGTTGCGATATTCCTGCAATTCTTTACGGGTAGCCTCTATTTTCTGTTCGTAAAGGTCTAAAGAGAGGAAGTTACGATAATCCGTCAAACTCTTGATAAATGTGGCATAAACGGCCTGTATACTGCCCAAAGCCAAATGTTCGGGAAACAAAATGCCGTGTACGCAACTATCCGTCAGGCAGAAATCCTGCAATGCTTCCTCCAACAGCAATACATCTTCCGTCTCTGCAGGGTTTTCCAGTACGGCAATGATTTTGCCTGCTTCTATCCGCTCCCGGTCTTTGCCATACACTTCCTTTATTTTTCCGCTTCCCCGCGCCACTATCCATACAGGCGGATGCTCCGTGGTAACCGTGATTTGCGCACTCACCACATCCGGATACTTGAAGAAGCAGCCACCGATAAAAAACAGAGCCAGCACACTGAAAAACGCCGTGATTCCCCACCTCACCAACGCATGCGGCGGCCGTGTCAGTATCTCTTGCACCTCCTCGCACCTCAATTCTATGTCTTTTTCTTCTTGTTTCTCCATAATTCTCAACTCTCCACTTCTCAAAGTTCCAGTTGATTCTTCACCAGCCTGTAATAGATTCCTTTGCGAGCCGTCAGCTCTTCGTGCGTTCCCGTCTCCGCTATTCGCCCTTGCTCTATCACCACTATCCTATCCGCATTTCTCACAGTGCTCAGGCGGTGCGCCACCACCACCGATGTCCGTCCCTTAAAAAACACCTGCAAATTCTCCATAATGATGCGTTCATTATTGGCATCCAGTGCATTGGTGGCCTCATCGAAGAAGATAAATTCCGGATTCTTATACACAGCACGGGCTATGAGGATACGCTGTTTCTGCCCCTGACTCAATCCATGCCCCTCCTGTCCTATCTTGGTGTTGTATCCCAGTGGCAACTCTTCGATGAACCCGTGTATGTTTGCCACCTCGGCCGCATGACGCAACTGTTCTTTGTCAATGTGTTCCGCACCCGGCGCAATGTTCCCCGCAATGGTATCGGAGAAAATAAAGCCGTCCTGCATCACAACGCCACACTGCCTTCTCCACTCCCGGATACTGTAGTTCTCCAATGGCGTATCTCCCAGCAGTATCTGCCCGCATGCAGGAGGATAGAAGCCCAACAGCAACTTCACCAATGTTGTCTTTCCGCTTCCACTCATGCCAACCACAGCTGTCTGCTTTCCCGTTTTTATCTCCAGGCTGATGTCGTCCAATGTAGGAAATTCACTCAACGGATCATACCTGAAACTCAGATTCTCCAATCGAAGATCTTTCCCCGGAGGAATGTCCCGTATCAACCGTCTCGCGGGATCTTCTTCATCCGGCTTGTCACGCACTTCGCCCAAGCGGTTCATGCTGAGGCGTGCATCCTGCATGTCACGTGCAAAAGCTATCAGGTCATTCACCGGACTGTTCAGTTGCCCAATGATATACTGTACGGACAGCATCATACCCAACGTCATCTCTCCCCGCACCACAAGACTTGCCACCAGCCCCGTAATTATAATATTTTTCGTTTGGTTTATCAATATCGCTCCCGAATCCTGATACTGCCGCAGGGCAAGGCTACGGATATTCACCTTGAACAGACGTGCCTGTATGCGCTCCCATTCCCAACGCTTCTGCTGTTCGCAGGCACTCAACTTTATTTCCTGCATGCCATTCACCAGTTGCACCACCGTACTCTGATTAGCACTCTGTTGGGCAAAACGCTTATGATCCAGTTCCGCACGTTTCTTCATGAATAGCCAGACGTATGCTATATAAAGTCCACTACCGCCCATGAAGATAAGAAATATCATCCAGTTATAAAGCAACAGTACAACGCCGAAGACTACGATGTTGAATGTAGAGAATACCACGCTCAGACTGCTTCCCGTCAGGAAATTCTGAATACGCGTATGGTCGTTGATACGTTGCAGGATATCACCCGTCATCTTCGTATCGAAGTATCCCATAGGGAGCTTCATCAGTTTAATCAGGAAATCAGAAATGAGGGCAATGTTAATGCGCGTCCCCAGATGCAACAATATCCAGCCACGGATAAACTCCACGGCACTGCTACTGAAGCTCAACATCAGTTGAGCTATCAGTATCAAATATATAAAGCTAAGGTTCTGGTTATTAATTCCAAAGTCCACAATGGATTGTGTGAGAAATGGGAGCATCAGTTGTATCATGCTGCCCAAAAGCAGGCCTAATAGTAGTTGCCCCACCAAATTCCGGTAAGGATGAAGATATGAATACAAGAATCCGAAACCTTTACGATTAATAGGCTCATCTTCATCCTTCATGACATAAAAATCGGGAGTAGGCTCCAGCAATAGTGCAACTCCCGTATCTTCCCCGTTCTTTCGCGAACTTATCCAGCAACGGCAAAATTCTTCTCTGGTATATTTCAGTTTTCCTGCTCCGGGATCGGCAACCCATACTTGCTGATTGTTTATTTTGTAGATCGTAACAAAGTGCTGTTGATTCCAATGTACGATGCAGGGCAGGGGAGCTTCCAAGAGCTTGTTATAATCCACTTGCACGCATATACTCCGAAAGCCTAACTTTTCAGCAGCCTCACTGATCCCCAACATGGATACACCTTCACGGGTGATGAATGATTTTTCCCTCAATTTTTCCAGCGAGTAACGTTTACCATAGTAAGCGGATACCATGCGGAGACAGGTGGGGCCACAGTCCATGACATCATGCTGGATATAAAAAGGGAAAGTTTTCATAGCTACGTAATCCTAAAACATTTAAAACGCAAATGCTCTCAGAAGCTCATTTTTGAATAAGGCTGTCTAAAACTTGTATAAGCCTTTCTCCATGCAAATCTTTGGCAATGATACGCTGATTATTATCTATCAAAAAATTTGTAGGAATTATTTCAATGTTTAACTGCCGTAATAATCTGGATCGTTGTCCATTAGGATATGTCCCTATTAAATGCTTAAACATTTGTGTCGAATCCTCATTTATAGCTCTCTGCCAAGCTGCTCGTTTATCGTCAAGAGAAACAGCATACACAGCAAAATTATTAGGATACTTCTGCAAAGCATATTTAATTGTTGGCGTTTCTTGGCGGCATGGCTTGCACCAACTTGCCCAAAAATCAACTAATGTATAATCTATACCTAAACTGCTTGTAGAAATTTTATTTCCTTCTATATCAAAGAAAGCAAGTTCCAATTTATTCCCTAAAGATAGATCAAGCAAATCAATTTGAGGTCTATTCTCCCTCAATTCAAAAAGTCTGTCTCCTGCTTTCTTTGACCCTTCGGATATAGGAGCAAGTTTTCTATTCCCCACAGACTCCTGTAACATAAGATGATTAGGGAATTTTTTAGCTACTAATTTTGATAATGCTTTTATTTCAGGTTTTCTTTCTGGAAAATCTACTGATAATATAATATAAGCATCATAAACAATATGCCCCAATTTAGCCGTTTTAAGCCTGTCCATTGACCTAATAAACCACTCCGCTTTGAGATGGTTAATGCTATCTTTTTCATCCCTTGAAATTAAGTCCTGCAATTTCGAACGATATGTAATTCTCTCTCTCCAAAAGGCGTATAGACTATTGTTAAATTCTCCTTTAACTGCTTTTTTATAATAAAAAGATTCTCCGTCAGATTCTTCTATATTCATTATAGCACATGAATCCGGTTCCATTGGAAGCGAAAAGTTAGGACCATTTTTTGAAAATAGTACCTCCGCTTCACATTCGATAGGTATATTTGCCTGCAGCTCTACTGTATGTTGCCCTTTTTCAATAAATACAGAGTCAAATATAACTCTTTCATTACCTGAGACCCACTCCTTGAAACCATACAGATAAACCCATTGATCCTCGCTACAAACATAATTGTCCAAAAGCAAGACAATCTTTGCTCTTTTCTCCTTGAGGTCAGAATTTACCTTTTGGGAAGAAAAACCTAACATTATTGTAAATACAGCAGTTAAGGATATGCAAACAATAAATTTCATAATGACATACTTTTAGTAAGAAGAAAAGCCCAAAGTTGCAATTTATAAAAACATTTAGACATACAAAAATCCATAATATATTTATATATCAGCAGACTTTTGGCTTTCCTAATTAGAGATTAAGTTCCATAAACAGAAAGAAACCTTAAAAACAGGTTCCTTTTTAGAATCTACTTACACACAACGGCATTTGCATCCGGGTGCTGAGCCTTTAATGTTTTTTCAGCGTCGGCAATTGAAACATTTTGTTCGATAGTTATATCGAAACTTCCGCCCAAAGCGTCATTATATGTAACATGACACTTACGACCGCCGCCTTTAACTGCACCCATCTGAACCTTGTTCAGCTTGAATGCTTCAAAACTACTTAAATTCTTCATAACAATAAAAAATTTAAAGGTAAATAAAAAGGTTATCCCGGATTTTTTAAAGCTGATTCCAAAACAGCTATTACTTCGCGAAAATAATATCTTTATGTTAACACATATCTTAAATCTGATAGCGGATACACTTCCGGTATATAATGCTTACTCACTATGACAGAGGGAGTCTTGTTTATTCTCTGTCTCCGGCAATATACCTGTTGCTTCATCCACAAGCCTTGTACCTCGGTTGTTATATTGTAATCATCCGCTTCTTTGATACATTTCGTTTCATACCACTCTTCCAAAAGTTGCATTGCCTTATCCCACCCATCTATGTAATAAGCTGCAATGACAATTTGCGTAATTTTTTCTCCCAACCTATCATTTGGGAATGTAAGAAATACCAATGATACAGGAATCCTTGAAGCTATCTCTCTCACATGACGATGAACCCTCGCACAATTCTTACAATTCGGATTAGTTACTATCAGCATCTCACTACTTCCTGTCGCCTGACTATGCAGCGTAATATCCGGACTTGCCATCTCCTCTATTTGAGGCTTTAGCGCCAGTAACATCTGAAAAGTCTCCGAATCGAGCAAACTACCAAGATGTTTTTTCAGAGAGATTCTCTCCCTTTCTCTGCTCCAGATAGTTCTCATTTGTATTCCAAAAATCAAACAGATACATCCTATAGCAATAAATACAGCAAATGAAGAAAAAGAAAAACCTATATCAAAATAGTTTCTCAACATATGAAGAGCCACCGCATTACCCCATACCGCCAGGTTTACCAGCATGCAAAGCATGCACCCTTTATGAAGAATGAAAACCTGGTAAATAATGGAATATAGAGTAAACGCGGTTGCAGCAACACAGCAAATGACAGAAATCCCATAAAAATCATTCCAGCAGGTCAAAGAAAACAAAAAGAGAACAACAAAGTAGAGCAAAGATAATTCCCCTAATCCTACACCTGCTATATTTGCCCCCTTAGAATGAAGCACTTCATTACAGTTCACTGCTTTTCCGATGTGACAAAATGGCTCCATGAATTGCTCATTCACCCATTCTTTGTAGAGGATAGCGGTAGACACAAGAATGCCAAAACTCAATGCACATAAATAGGCAATAAAAGCAGGTGATTGACTTTGAGAGAATGCAGTTTGCATCCCCAATATCAAGATAAAAAGTATAGCGATGACAAACTTATAACGCAATAAATAGAAAATAATATTTTTCATTACATAGTAATGTTCATTCAAGGTCTTTTTAGTAGGCTCTCCGAATAAGACGGCACCCGTCCAGTGTGGTAAAAATTTGTCCACCGTCATACTGTGTTTTCGTCCATCTCCATTAATGAATTCTACGATGAAATCGCCCTTTTTCGTCACTACACAAAATGGATTTTTGTCCACCTGAAGCATTGTGATGAAAGGAGATTCCAATTGCGAAAAATAATCGGATGACGGAAGTTGATATACTTCATTCTTTACATGAAGCATATCCAGTGCATCACTGATACCTCGTATGCTACCTCCTAACGGAGTATCGAGCAAACGATGCACAGTACTTCTGCTCACCTTTACAGATAATACCCGTAAATAGTGATAGAGTACAACAGCGATATTATTATCAACTTCAGCCATGATTACCCTTGTTTATATAGAATATTATAAAGGGAAATATCCTTCTAACGTGATTTCATCAGAGACAAGTTCTATCATATAATCTCCTGTGTCTTTCCCGCTTAGATCAATAGAAAAACTTGCAGGGTTGATAAACAGCTCAGAATAAACAGTTTCTCCGGTAGTTTCATTAATAACATTGACCGTAACAGCAGAGAATACTGCCTGAAAATTAACTGTTACCACCTTATTATATAAGGAAGCACACACAGGTTGAGGAATAACGCCACGAGTTTGGGGAGCATCTTCCGGACTTATATCACTACTTCCACCTCTGATTTCCCTATCACTATCCTTTTGTGTAAGCATTATCTCCATACTACCAGAGATAAACTGTGCATTTACCGAAAGAGCAAAAGACAAAAACGAAAATAAAATAAATAATACCTTTTTCATATGCATCAGACTTTTGTTTTATGATGGCTAAATTACAAAAGTCTGTGCAAACAAAGTGTGTCACAAGTGTGTCATCACCTATTTTCTTTGCAAAATTTCTTCAAATCCACAATTTTGCTCAACACCCATCCGCTTAAACAAAACATTTTTCTTTCGATAGAGTGTTTTTCTGGAAAGATGCAATAAGTATTCTAAATGAGAGAATGGAAATCCTACCAAACTTAAACATACCAAATGGAGTTCTTCTTTAGATAATTGATACTTTACACAAAGATCTGTTATGGCATTATTCCACTCTACATCCATCCCAACAACAAATTCCTGCCATTCCTGATCGCTTATTTCTTCATCAGATTCATCCCTATCCTGATAATCTTGTATAATAGCCTGCATCTTTGCGTAAAGCGGTGAGTGCAGAAAAGCCTCTTTCGCTAAAGTCCGCCGCTTCAAAATCATCTCGTCCAGTTCTGCCTGCAATTTTGCTCTTTCTTCTTCATCAATCTGATGCGAAACCAATTCTTTTCTCAAGTTTTCAATCTCCAGATCTTTTTCCGTTATATCAGTCTGCAAATTAGCGTAATGTAGACTCAAATCCTGATTGACCTTTTCCAATTGTTGCTTGTCCTTTTGCAATAAATCATTTTTTCTTCGATATCGTTTGTATAGAAAAAGAGCAACTACGATAATCATTACTACAATCAGCATAAAAACATACAGATACATATTTAAACGCCCTTTATAATATAACTTTTGAAGCATTGCTTGTGCATCTGCTTCTGCTTCAATCATTTCATTAGCAACCACATTCCGATGAAATTCATATAAACTATCTTTATATACAGAACTGTTCCTCTCCAGTTCTACAGATAAAGTAACATTCCCTTGAATCATCGCTATATCTGCTAAACGCATATAGGCATCTACCTTTCTTCCATAATCCTTACTTAACAGACTTTTATTAAAATAGAAGGTTGCCGAATCATACTCTTTACATTTATAATAAGCATCCCCTAAAAGAAGAAAAGCACGATAAGCACGTGCAGTATCTCTCCGCAAAGAAAGATTTAGTTTTGCATAATACAGAGCCTTTTCTCCCTCATCCATCCGACTATATAAATTACTGAGTGAAGCTGATATATTAGCTTTTAGACCATTACTCCCCACTCTATCTACTACCCCAAAAGCATCTGACAATTTCTGTTCAGCAATAGGAAAATATTCCTTCCCTTTTGTTAAAGCTATAGAACCTTGCTTAGATAGGGCTTCTGACCAAAGAGCGGTATCCTTCACCTCTTGAGCTATTACTTCCATCAACTGATAAATAGAATCCGCTTTTTCATTAAATCCCTGTATATTATAGATAAATCCTATATTATTGTACACCAATCCCAATTGTCTCTTTTCTTTCGCTTTCTCCGTCAAAGGCGCCGCAATAAGAAATTCCCGGATTGCTTCCGCCTGCCGGTTCATATCCCTATACACACATCCCCAATAATAATGTGCCTTTGCCTGCATGCGCACATCATTCGTTTTATCGTAATATGCCACAGCATAGCGTATCAACGAATCATCCGTCTGCACAACATAATTCTTATCCCTTGCCTGCGTCAACAACAATGCATAGCAAGCACTATCAGCCTGTGTAGCAAATTTATCCATTGAAATGCCCTGCAAGATACACAACGCACTGTCCGACCGCGATTGCATAAGAGAGTCCGCCAATATCAGCTGTCTGTTATTACTCTGCCGCTCATTGCAGGCCACCGATAAAAAAGCAATCAAAAGAATTATTAAAGCTATATTGTTTTTCATTGTATCCGCCATATTACTATAAGTTGTAGCGCAAAGATAGAATTTTATATCAAAATGTAAGAATAGTTTGGTAATAGTTTACTTCAATACAAAGAATATAACTTTAACCCCGTCAACCGGAGTGCAAAATGGCTACACCCTTTCACCCGGATGGTGTAGCCCTAAGCATAAAAGGGTGTAGCCATCCGGGAGAAAGGGTGTAGCCATTACAGGGAACTGATTATTAACTATTTATAAGTTTCTAAATTCATAAAAATGAAGAAACAGACATGGCCGGAAAGACATCCGCACCTTCTCATAAGTTTCTCCGTTGTATAAAAAAATCGGTTAATCCTTCAGATATTGCAACCGTTTTCCCCAGTCTTCCATAACTGCCTGACGCCACTTGTAGACAGTCTCAGCCCCCTGAAGGTTCCGCCAGAACAATGCAGGGTCACTCTTGTCAGTGTACCAGTTGGGACCCACCTTGCAGTCGGTGGCAGACTCCCGGCCCGGCCACAGGTTTTCAATGGTTATGGCACCTTCCAGCGCAGGAAAACCGGGCATAGA
>USSR01000106.1 GCA_900557355.1 uncultured Bacteroides sp. | reverse complement strand
AGGAAACGGCAGCTTTGGTAGAGAAGATATGCAAACGCTATTCACTGAAAAAGAGTGAAGTTGTAAAGTTGGCGTTTGGGTATATAGATAAGGCACATATCAACCCATCTGAAGCCCCTGAATCCGTAAAATCGGAACTGGCGAAAATAAATAAAAGACAGGACGATATTATCCGGTTCATTCGTCACTATGAGGAAGAACAGCTAAATCCCATGATACGGGCTACAAATTCAATCGCTTTACGCTTCGATGCTATCGGCAAAGCTCTGGAAGCTCTTATTCTCTCTCAACTGGAAGCCAGTCAGGAGAGACAAACAGCCGTGCTGAAAAAGTTAAGCGAACAGTTCGGTAATCATGCCGATGTGATAAACAACCAATCGAAACAGATTAACGCACTCTACCAGATACACCAACGGGATTATAAAAAGTTGCTTCACCTAATACAACTCTATTCCGAACTTTCTGCTTGTGGTGTGATGGATAGCAAAAGGAAAGAGAATCTGAAAACTGAAATCAGCAATCTGATAAATACATAGGATTATGCACATAGACTTTGCCCCGCCATCAAACGGAACATATAATAATGCTGGAAGTTGCCGACAGTTAGCTAATTATATGGAACACGAGGATTTAGAACGGATGGTTAAGGGCATCTATACCGAAGGCTTTTTCAATCTGACGGAAGATAACATATATAAATCAGCCGTGATAAAAGATATAGATAGCAATATCGGACAACTCCTAAAAACTGATGCTAAGTTTTACGCTATCCATGTCAGCCCATCGGAAAAGGAACTCCGAGCGATGGGTAATACAGAACAGGAACAAGCAGAAGCAATGAAACACTATATCCGTGAAGTATTTGTTCCTGAATATGCTAAGAACTTCAATAAAGGACTATCCGAAGCCGATATAAAGTTTTACGGTAAGATTCATTTTGACCGCAACGGTTCAGACAATGAGTTGAATATGCACTGTCATTTGATTGTGAGCCGTAAAGACCAAACCAATAAGAAAAAGCTATCACCGCTTACCAATCACAAGAACACCCAAAAAGGGACGGTAACGAGTGGTTTTGACCGTGTGAACCTATTCCAACAAGCAGAACAGGGCTTTGATAAGCTATTCGGCTATAAACGGCAACAATCTGAATCGTTTGATTACCACAACACGATGAAGAACGGTTCTATCTCTGAACAACTTGAATTACAAGAACAAAAAATTACTGGAGAAAAGAAAAAAGAAACATATCAATCCTGTGAAAAAGAAAACATGTTTTCTTGCAATCTTGATAGCAAGGAAGATAACAAACATTCTTACAATCAGCCAAAAAATAGTGGCGATGATTCTTTGCTATCTATTTTTTCGTTAGGAGACAGCAATAATTACGATGCAACGCAGGCAGAGAATTTACAGGTACAAAAGCATAAAAAGAAAAAGAAGAAAGGAATAAGACGATAATTGAATATGAAGAACCCAGGAATGATACAGACCGCTACCTAATGGAGCGTTCTAAGTATCGTACTTGTCAGCTTGGCGGTGAATAATATTACCACACCTCAGGAATAGCCCTATAGACTTGTATATACGTATCAGGAAGTTTGAAAACCTATTTCCATGGGCTTTTTACTATAGCCCAATTGGGTTTCAGCAAAGAGAAGATAGGACACGGAGCACACTTTATCTGATTGCTGATAGGGCTAGTCCGGAAATATAGTTTTAATCATATTGGCATTGAATGTGCCAATGCTAAAAGCAGCTCATTTGTCAAAAAGTCAGAATTTGATTCAATAGATGGTGAAAACTATTCCATAATAGTGGATAAACTAAAATCTTATTTGTTCAATGGAAAAACAATTATAATACTTTCTTTCTCTAAACACAAAAATATATTCCAAGAATAAAAGGGAAAAATCTGTTGGTTGGGAGAAGCCATTGTACTAAATGTCCAACTTCTGTTTTACCAATAGAATATTTTCGTCCCAGAAAATAGAGAAGAGCTGACTCTGCCAGAATGACACCTCTTGTCAGTCACATTTTAGGTGTATCATCTTAAAGTTACTTGAAATCTATATTTTGGCACACTAATTGTCGTATATAATTTTGACATTCAATCAATTGTTTAATCTGTAAAATAAAAAATTATGGGAATCAAACCCGGACCTAAAAGAATTGCTAAAACGACAGGAAAGCCAGACAAGCGTCAGAGGGATAATAAGGAAACCCCAGGCAATACGCCTTCTCTGAAACCGCATAAACACAAAAAGGGAGATTAAAATAAGCCCTTATGTATTTGCAGGTTGGGATTCTAGCTGTTGCTATAAAAGACCTGAAATGTTTCAGGTCTTTTATACATATATTTATAAATAAAGAAAATTAAAATGGAAACAACTTTTTATAATAAAACAGGAAAGCCACAAATTTATTTGTCAACAGACTATGACAATT
The DNA here is from genome assembly GCA_900557355.1 of uncultured Bacteroides sp. Lineage (GTDB taxonomy): Bacteria > Bacteroidota > Bacteroidia > Bacteroidales > Bacteroidaceae > Bacteroides. The sequence continues at coordinate 11,617 of USSR01000106.1, read as the reverse complement.
CTTTTTACACGTGGGAAGGACATGCAGTAGCCTATTTGCATGAAGATAAAATTTATGGTTGGCGAGGTAAACATATTGGATGGTATTGCGAAGGGATCATTTATGATTTGAAAGGATATAGAGTAGGTTCTATAAAGGAAAAATGTCCTTACTCAGTTTACTCTGAATATTCAAAATACTCAAAATATAGCCGATATTCTCGATATTCCAGATATTCACCCTATCTGAAGCCTTCTTTTAGTACAGCATATTCAAATGTAGATTTAATTGATTTTATCACGCAAGATAAAATTTGAGTATACTAAGTTTTAGTAATAATTCATTATTAACAAATAAGCGATTTTGAACAACATGCTGAAAAACAATCAATAAACATTTTGCCATATTCCTTTTTATGTGTATTATTGCATAATAATTTAAATACTCCTTATTACAGCTTTAATAAGAAGACGATTACATGAAATTAACACATCTAAATAACAAATGATATAGTTATGACTTACAGGACAAGAACTTACATTGCTGCTGAATGGGATGGAGATAGTGATGCCGTCCAGCAATTACATAAATGGAATGATAGTAACCATTTTAGTTTGTCGTTTACTGATGCCCACGATTTACAGCAATCAAGAGATGGTAGTCTAAATTGCAGTATAAAACGTTCTCTTGCGGAAAGGCTTGATGCATCTAAAACATTTGTACTTATTGTTGGTAGCAATACAAAAAGTGTACGAAGTGGTAGTTGTCAATACTGCGGTAGTAAAAATAGTTGGACAGGAGTTTGCGCACGAGGAAATTTTGTGGATAATCGTAGTTATAGCGAATATGAATGTGAAAAAGCTGTTCGAGATGGACTAAAAATTGTAGTATTGTATAATGCTGCTACAGTAGATAAATCTAAATGTCCAGATGCTGTAAAATATGTTGGTACTCATAAAGCAATGTGTTATTATCAAAATGGACAATACTACTGGGATTATCAGACTGTTAAATCTGCTTTAGGTTAATAGTATCATTATAATATTATAGTTATGGGATATAAAAATGGTAATTATTCTGCATTTTATGTCAGTGAACCTTTTAGCGAATCATCACTAGGTGCTTATGCTGCAAAAGATTTTCAGTATTATAATTTGCTAAGAGCATGGAAGGGCAGGGATAGTTCGTTTCTTTTCAATGATTCGCATAATAAAACATATAATGTTCGTGATGGAAGTGATTGGGAGAAGACACTAAAACCAAGACTAAGAGAAAGATTAAATTGTTCCAAAAATATTATCCTCTTTCTAAGTTCCGTAACGAAAAATTCAAAAGCATTGAGAGAAGAAATTGATTATGGAATTAACACGCTTGGGCTTCCTGTAATTGTAATATATCCTGAGCTTAAAGACAAATCATCATTGTTAACATCTACAGGGAAAGCATTAAATAGTACTGTGGAAGCCCTTTGGAATAATCTCCCAATTTTCAGGGATTCAAAATCAGTAGTTCCTGTTTTACACATCCCTCTAAACAAAGAGCTTATTGAACAGGCTCTTAATGATCCAGATTTAATGATAAATAGCAAATGCGATCCAGGTGATTATTTTTTTTAATAAATTAAATATGAAAAAGGTTACTCTATTTGATAAAAGAATCTTAACGAAATTCTGGGGGTATTTTTCTATAATTTCAGGTATAATATCTTTTGTCTATTTATTTAATTTCTTTCCCGACGCATGTGAGAAATGCAATCTATGGGTAGGTCTTTTATGTCTAATTCTTCTTGTTTTTATTTATCTTTCAATATGGATTTGTGTTAACAAATTAAAGAATGTGAAGATACAAATTGATGGGAGCAGTGTAATTATCAAGGAGGGAGATTTATTTGAAGAAGAAGGATATAAAGCTATAGGATTTAATGAATATTTTGACACTCAAGTTGATAATAGAATAATTTCAGAACATTCCTTAAATGGTATTTTTATAAATACCATATGCGCCAACAAGACAAAAGAACTTGACAAGTATATAACTGAACAATGCGATGATGATGATATTATAGAGAAAGGGGTTAATAGAAAAAATGGAGGAAAAGCGATTAAATACAAATTGAGTACTATTATTGTTTACAAAGAATATTTATTAACAGCTTTTTCTAAATTCGACGATAAGAATAGGGCTTATTTAACTATGCCTGAATATGTCGAATTTCTTATCAATTTTTGGGATAGGGTTAATAGAATTTATGCTCAAAAAAGCGTTTCTGTACCTATTTTTGGATCAGGTATTACTCGAATAAAGGAACATAAAAATATAACTGATGAAGATTTATTAAAAATAATGCTTTGGACATTTAAGTTAAGCGAATACAGATTCAAATATCCTGCAAAATTAACTATCATCATACATAAAGACAAAATAGATGAAATTAACTTATTAGATATTGAATCGATGGGAAAAGGATTATAGAAAAAAGAGAATCTGCAAGAAAAGGAAAGAAAATCACCTGTTCTGTTGCAAATAGATCTCAGTTTGTGTGCTTGTAATCAATTGTAATTTAATCTATAAGTTCCTGCAATAAAATCCAATGTCAAGCCGCAAATGTTTTTTATATTACCTATACAAATAAAATGTATTTCAATAAAAAAACATGAGTCTTTGGGTAGAGGAAATTGTTTAGCTTTATAGCAAGTTTCTTGAAGATATACAGTGTAAAGACCCAAATACACACAGTTGTTAATTCGCTAAATCTATTGGCTAATTCAGTTTGTATCCTTTTGTTTAAAATTTATCTCTCAAATATGATTTTATAAAATAAAGTAACTATCTTTGTCTTCAGTATTCTCCATGAGCAAACTACCGCAAAAGCACGTAGCAAATTAGTGGGATAATTCATGGGATATGCTTGAAGCTAAAAATATAACGTTTTAAATATCAGCATGGTAACTCTCTTAGGAGAATCCCAGGCGGATCACATAAGAACAAAGCCAAACGGTGACAAAAAAGAGACAAGTCCTACAATATTAACGTATTGTAGAACTTTTTTTATTGTTTCAGTCTTGCTTAAAAGACAAAAAAGGGGCTCAGTCTGAAAATTTGGGGGATTTGATTCAGGGCAATCACATCCTTAAAAAAAAAGATTCATTCCGGTGCGGATTTGAATTAAAGCTGAATTCAAGTTGTAAATGCGACACCTCCTTATTTTACAAGTTCAATTTTTTCTTGAGTTGCTTAATTTTTCTAAAAGTTTGTGCCTCTTTCGGGGATAAAAATCCCAGTCTTTTTCTTGGTCTTTGATTAATTTCCAATGTCATTTCCTCTATATATTGGTGTGTAATATATTCGAACGAAATTCCTTTCGGTATATATTGCCTGATTAATCCATTTAAATTTTCATTTGCTCCTCTTTCCCATGGGTGATGTGGTTTTGCAAAGTAAAAATCGATACCTAATTCTTTCGCAATATATTGGTGGTCTGCAAATTCGGATCCATTGTCGGAGGTAATTGTATGTATTCGCCCCTTATAAGGTCTCAATAGTTGCACGGTTGCTGCCGCCACATATTTAGCTTCCTTACTTGGCAACTTGTATGTCCATAGCCACCCGGTTTTTCTTTCATTAATTGTAAGAATAGCCCCTTTATTATTCTTTCCAATAATAGTATCCATTTCCAAATCTCCCCATCGTTTTTTTCTCCACAATAGCAGGTCTTTCCGAAATATCCTTGCGATTGGGAATGCATCCTCTACTATTATGCGCGGAACCTCTCTTTCCATGCTTCCGCCCCTTTCTTCTAAGTGACCGATATAAGTCTCCGCCTTTTCGTTTATCCTCCCATATCCACTGATAAAGCCTCTCCACAGAAACCATTGGGAAGCCTAGTCCCTTACATCTGCCTACTATCTGTTCCGGACTATAATTCAACTGAACCAGCATGGCTTCGGCTCTAGCCTTAACACACATTGTGAATTTCTTTGGACGAATGCGCTGCTCTTTACGACGTTCGTAACGATACTGGGCATAGTCAGCATCATAAGAGTCTGTAGGATTCCATTTATTGCGACATAACTCTCGATAAAGGGTACTACGATGAATGCCCAATAAATGAGCTATTTCATCTTTTTTAATTCCTGCTTGCAAATACGCTTGCAATTCGTATCTTTGTCCTTCGGTTAATTGTTTCATTATGCGACTGATTTGGTAGGAGATTGAGGGAGCAAGATAGAAACTTTATTCCAAGGGAGAAGCAAGATGAAGAGTTTTTTCATCTGCTTCTCTCTAAAAATAGTTTTCTAAACTATCTTCTCAATCAACTGTCGCATTTATAACTTGAATTCAGCTTTAATCCAAATCTGTGCAGGAATGAATTAATTTTTAGGGATATGGCTGTGTCCTGAACCAAATCCCCCAAGAATTACAACTGAGCCAATACTCATCCAGACTTAGCACAATTCTTTCACCCGAATTATGTATTACGTCCCATTTCAACTACATTTACTGCAACAATCACCAATGGCAGCGAGTATCAAAATCCGGGATCTTAAGTAGGAATTTCAATATGTACAGGTATTATGGAATCAATCTTGGCACCTGTACATTATTATAAATTAAGAAATGCTCTTTGTCTCGTTTTGAGATGGGGAACATACTTTTCAAATATGAGAAAAACAAGATATAGATTAATTATATCGAAAACTGTTTGCTAGTCAGAATAAAGTCTCTACCTTTACAAAGGATAACCATGCCACTTATTAGCGGCTATTTTAAACCGCTTATGCCTGTTGAGAATATGTTCGCATTTACAGCAGTATCTACTGACGGCATCGAACGTGATTTGATATTGACTCAAAGTTGTCAGGTTGAAACACATCCTATTTCTGCGATTAAGGACATTGATCCACAAAGGTTGATGAACGTGTTATGCAAAAGTGTGATTTATCTACTTGGAGGAAATTCAGAAATAGGCTGCACTGCAAATTTAATAGAAAAAGAATGAAAACAGCTATAATATATTATTCAAAATATGGAACTACCGAGCGAGTAACACGCCTTATCGGAGATAAGTTGACCAATAAAGTTGACTACATCTCATTAAAAGAGTGTCCGAGACCTGATATTCGAACTTACGATCGAATAATTCTCGGAACAGCCATTTATGCGGGCTCTCCAAACCGAAAAATTACTCAATTCTGTCACAATAATCAACTATTATTAGAGCAAAAAGTAATAGGGTTATTCATCTGTTGTATGAACGAAGAGCAAGAAGCGGAAGAAATGAATAAGGCTTTCCCGGAGTTCTTGCAGAGATTATCGATTCCCAAAGCCATTTTAGGTGGCGAGTTTCAGTTTGACAAAATGAATTTCATCGAAAGATTTTTGACGAAGAAAATAGCGAAAGTAAATTCTTCCGTTTCGAAGCTGAGATATGATGCTATAAATGAGTTTACAACTCAGATAAAAGATAATCATTTATGGTAACTTCCTGAGTAATCTATTGAGCAACTTTGTATTCAAATAATAGGAAGTTTATGGAAATTAATACTAAAATAAAATATTACCAAACCTATAGTATACCTTTAGACATAGATTATGCTAATCTTAAGGAAGGTCGAAATGAAGAATATGGCGACTACTGCCTGAAAAATGGCGTTTAGCTATATGGTTTTTCAAACAGATATTTATATGCCTATAACAAAAAAGCGAAATACTTGAATCAAGAACTAGAAAGCGAATCTAAATAAGAAAATAAAATGAATTATAGAGACAAGGCAATACATTGTGTCAAGGATACGATATTGCCAATGCAAAGAGAGCAATTTGAAGAATGTGGCCGCTGTTTAGACGAACAGTACAAACGATACGGGAATACAGAATGGCTCTCCGCAAAGACAATTGAAGAAGGACATATTTATGAAATTGGCTACCCGGCGTGTGTCTGTCCGGAGGTAGCAAGCGGAAAAGTAAAAGACGCATCACATTGCGAATGTTCACGCCAAAGCGTATTGTATATTATCGGGAATTTGTTGCCCGATAAAAATATCAGCGTGGAAATTATCGAAACCGTTTTGGGTGGCGCAGAAAAATGTCGTTTCAAGGTAACTGTGGAGTAAGGCTATCACATTTCATATAAACTAAAAAACAAAAGACATAATGATGAAACGAGCTATTACCATAAATAATATTCCCGCCATCATATGGGGCGATGATTCTGATAGAGTCATCATTGCAATTCATGGTAATCAGTCAAACAAGGCAATTAGAACGTCAGCAAATCGTATCGACACCCATAGGGCAAGATCTATATTGGGATTATTATTGTTTCGTAAAGGAACCTCCAATCATCAAATGGAGTGTGCCAACCTATATTTAAAAGGAGACAACGACGATTTGTGTGAATCAAATGTTGTTTTTCAATTTGCCGAACGATTTTCGTGCAAGTTGAATATAACAAAAGAGGCAGGACACTATTTCCATACCCCAACTGAGCTTGCTTCACTTAATAACTGGTTAGAAAAAATCATATAAAATTATGCTAACAATGAAAAAAGAAATTCTATTTGTATTGCTCAACGAGTTTGCAGACACGGAAAGTGCATATATTGCTTCACTTCTAAACTTTGGCCTCGAACCGGGCAAAGCAAAATATACGGTTAAAACCTTGTCAGTTACCAAAGAACCGATCGTGTCTATGGGCGGCTTCAGAGTACTGCCTGATTACGACTTGCAGGATGTTCCCGATGACTATGCAGGGTTAGTTTTAATCGGAGGCATGAGCTGGTTCACCCCGGAGGCCGAACAACTCGTTTCACTGGTCAAAACTGCCATTGAAAACCAAAAAGTAGTGGCAGGCATCTGCAACGCCTCTGTCTTTTTGGGAGCACACGGCTTCCTCAACAATGTGAAGCATACCAGTAACGGTCTGGAGTATCTGAAACAATATGCTGGTATTAATTATACCGGAGATGCAAACTACATAGATCAACAAGGTGTAAGAGACGGAAATATCGTTACTTCCGGAGGGCTGAATACCCTTGAATTTAGCCGTGAGGTTCTCTATGCTTTGGATGTCGACACGCCCGAGCAGATAGAAAAGAGTTACCAAATGCACAAAACAGGCACATGGATGTTATGACCAAAGAGATATTAATTTAAGCTTTTCGGGAAAGCATCTATATGCATAAAAAATAGAATGGCCGTATAAGAAAACTTCTTTCAAAAGAAGTTTTCTTATCTATTTAAGACAATACCTATAATCGCAATCTTTTACTTTTACGAATCCATTACTTAACAATGTTCTTATGGATAAAACATTAGCCTCATCAGGGTCAGCCAATATCTCTTTCCCTCCTATTTCGGCAATTTCCCCGATCAGCTTCTTTACAATAATCTTCCCGATGCCCTTACCCAAATATTCCTCTTCGCCTATGAGATAACCTATTTCAAAGACTGTCTCTTTCTCATCGACAGTTTTTCCGTAATGTTCCGGTATATATTCTTTTTCAAAATAACAATCCAAGTATAAACAAAAGCCAATGGCTTTATCATTATAATAAACAATGAAATGTTTCATATAATGATATTGGGTATTTCTATTATTTACCTCATCCAACCAAGCCATTTTATGTTCTTCTCCGTCAGGGCAGAACCATTTATAAATATATTCTTTAGCCAACCATTTACTGAAAATGTCTACATCCTTATCACGCAAAGGCTTTATTGTGATCTTATCATTCTTAATATCCATACTTTTTTGTGGTGAGACGCCAGCCTCTTTTATAAACTCCATAAATCCAACTATCTGAAATACAAAGATATAATTTTCAATACAATAAAGAAGAACTAAAGGATATTTATAAAGCAACTCATGTCCACAGATATCACAACAAGAAAACGAATGACCAAGTATAAAGAATCTAAAACAAACACAAATGTCGAAATCATACGTTGGGAATCGTACATGATTACTTATATTTGCGTTATCGAGCAACTTATTAAGAACCGGATGATATGTTAAAACGGATTAAATTTCAAATTCTGTAGAAGTGTACATCCCAATAAAATACTAAAAAGGCAAGAACATGAAACTTTGGAAATATAGTGGAACACTTTTAACAGCAACAGGAGTCATTCATACCATTTATGCGTTATTTCTTGGAAAAGAAGCTTTTACGGAAATGCTTAACAATGGATTAATAGACTCTATTGGAGAAAATCATAACCTGGGCTTTGCTTTCTGGTTCCTAATCTGCGGAATAATACTTATTCTTTGGGGAGAGACACTTCAATACTATATCAGAAAAGAACAAAAACCGGCACCTTTATTTTTAGGTTACTTCATTCTACTGTTCACCATAATCGGTTGCATAGTCGAACCAATATCCGGTTTCTGGCTTTTCTTACCGCAAGCACTTATTATTATTTATTCAAACATGAAAAAGCAGTGAGAAGCATCATCCATAGCGAACTCAAAACCGAGTGCAGTGCTTAAATGCAACTTATTAAAATCCCATAGCATCTTTCACTAAAACCATTTCTTTATGAGAGGTCAACTTCTCTAATAAAAGCAATGCAACCCCGTATGATGTTTGAGGACAATAAGAAGTTATGATATTATCATCCACCACGATGGGAGAATTTACGATAGTTGCTCCAAATCCCTGAAGCACTTTCTGTTTATGAGCACCTCTAAGATGATAAGTTGTTGCTTTCCGACCGTTCAACACTCCACTTTTCCCAACAGGCAAAGCTCCCACGCAGACTGTTGCGATCCATTTCTTTTGTGAGTCAAACAGTCGTATCAATTCCAGAAGTTGTTCATTATATGCCTCCTCATAGAATCCGAATTCTTCAAATCCGCCGGGTATCGCAAGCGCGTCATATTCATCTGCAGACACTTCATCCATGACTTTATCCACCAAAACAGGAACATTGAAAGAACTAATCACTTTTTGATTCAAGCCACAGGTCACAACATCTATTTTACAATCAAAATCCGTCTTTGCCCATCCCATAACATCTATAAAAGCACTAAACTCAATCGTTTCAAACCCTTTAGCAAGGAATACCAATAATTTCATAATCAAATTAGTTATATATTAATAATATAAGAAACAGCATTGCACTAAAAAGAATGTGAACTAAAATCACCTTCATTCTTTCCTATAATCCCCTCTTTACCTCACCTTTTGCAGCCTCCCAACCAATCATTGCAGTCTTGCGAATCTCTCCCCAATGGTAATTTCCCAACTCACCGGAAGCACGAATGACCCGATGACACGGAATAAGGAAAGCTACGGGATTCTCACCGACAGCCGTTCCAACAGCCCGGCAAGCTCTCGGATTATTGATTCCTACGGCTATATCTCCGTAAGTAGTCAAGCCACCGACAGGAATTTTCAGTAAGGTTTCCCATACCTTTAGTTGAAAGTCGGTACCTTTCAGATGCAATTTTATTTCTTTGAGTTTACTCCAGTCCTGCGTGAAGATAAATAAAGCATTTTGCTGCACTTCATCCACAATCGAGGTAAACTTTGCATTAGGAAACTTCTTCCGTAAAGAGTTAAAAGCCGCGTCATGATCGTCTGCAAACTCCATACAACAAATACCTTTATCGGTAGACGCAATGAAGATTTCACCGAAAGGACTTTTGGCAAAACTGTAATTGATAGAAAGACTTTCACCTCCGTTTTTATATTCGCCCGGCGTCATCCCTTCTATATTTACAAACAAGTCATACAATCTGCCCGTACCGGAAAGCCCTGTTTCCTGTGCCGCATCGAATAAAGACGCATGAGTTTCATTCAAGATTCTCTTGGCATATTCAATACTGGTATATTGCAAGAACTTCTTAGGACTAACTCCCGCCCACTCCGTAAACATACGTTGGAAATGCGCCGTACTCAACGCCACTTCCCCGGCAATCTCATCCAATCCCGGTTGCCTTTTAAAATTCTCCCTTATATACCCGATTGCCTGTGCAATACGTGCATAATCAAGCGTTTTTTGCCCATTCATAACAGAGGTTTGCCGTTTATTTCCAAATCCAGTAACCGTTTTTTAGCAGGAAGACCACCGGCATACCCCACAAGCGTGTGGTTACTGCCGATAACACGATGACACGGAGCAAAAATAGAAATAGCGTTCGCACCATTAGCAGCGGCAACCGCACGGACAGCCTTCGGCATATCCAGCTGTTTTGCCAATTCTCCATACGATACAGTCGAACCGTATGGAATATCCAGCAACTTATACCATACACTTTTCTGGAAATCCGTACCTACAAAAAGCAAAGGCACTTCAAACCCAGTCCGTTCACCATTGAAATATTCGTCCAACTGCTTAATCGCTTCCTGTATAACCTCGGATGTACTTTCTTCATAACAGGCTTTCAACACTTTCCGTAACCTCCTGTCTACAATATCCCTATGACTTTCAACCGCCCAGTCACAAAGACAAAGCCGATCCTCAACCGAGCCAAGCATCAAATCGCCACAAGGAGAATGATAACGCTGTATCCGAATGACATTGCCAACTATTTCTTTCCTTTTATCTTCCATCTTAACTTATTTTCGGGGATTGATAGCACTGCTTTTGTTTTCCACACCTGCAAAAATACATTTATTGTACTTACAACTGAAAAAGCAATCAATAATATTTTGACTTTCAAATCCATTTTAGTTTCCAATGCCACAAAATTACCACACATATCTCTGATAAACAACCCGAAAATTGCGATTCTTATAAAATCCTTTATTCATCGGAGTTACAAGTGTGAGGGTAAACTACTCCACCTTTACCAAATGATAAAGCGTCCCCTTACGAGATTTACGACAAGGAATATTCAGTTTCTGAAGTACGCGTCCAAACTGTCCCACCTTACTAATAGCCAACTTATCCCGTGTTTTCGTCTGTAAATAGCTCAAAATCTGCATAGCAGTCAGCCATTCGCCTTCCATTTCCTCCTCTACCGGATTAAGATAACAATGAAACAACTGCTCCAACGGACTAGCCTGTTCGAACTCACGGTTGGTCTGTTTCAATATACTTTCATCTTCATCATTCAGCCAATAACGTTCCCCTTTATAAATCGCCTCCATTGCTTGAGCATACAGCTGTTTGTAATTGATGGTAACGTTCGTTTGAATAGGAGCCGTCACCTCGATACAAATGAAACGGCGGCTACCACTGGGATCGGTAAGCAAATCTTTCTGATTGCTGGTTCCGATAAAAGAAGCATAACGCCTCATTTCCCGAATCGTATTACCGTAAGGCTTACGCAAATTCGCAACAGGCTTCTGCAACAAATGCTTCAGGAATCCCTGCTGACTGACATTAATCTGATCGAACTCATCAATATTAATCAGGAAAAAGCGTCCCAGATAACGTTCCGCCTCCTGCTTACTCTTAAAATCAATACTGTCCGTATAGCCGAAACGAAGTTCCGGCGGCAGGATAATGCGACAAAATGTAGACTTGCGATACCCTTGCGAACCGACCAGCAAAGGCGAAGTACTATTACCATGCTGCCGGTCAATTCCCCTCCAATGCGCCACCATACTAAGGAACCAACGGTAAAACAATTCCTGCCAATGCGGATTATCACAAGGAACCAAACCGGCCAATGCACGAATACGAT
>USSR01000105.1 GCA_900557355.1 uncultured Bacteroides sp. | reverse complement strand
CTTCAACTTTTCCTTTTATCAACGGCCATGCCTGTACACGGACATTGAGGCTTTCTAAAGACAAAAGGGTGTCCGGCTGTTGAATGACCTCCACGCCACGTACCAACAGATTAAGTGGGAAACGAAGGTCTATCCGCTCCACCTGAATCTGCATGCCGGTTGCTTTAGAGGCGTATGCAGTAACCTCCCGACGCAAAAGATTCTGAACGGGAGGAACATAAAGCAATACCATTAGTATTACAAAGAGTATTATAGGAGTAAGCAGTATCCAGCTTACCCAACGTATCCATTTTCGTTTCATGTAAAATGTGTCAGTGTAAATAAGGTGACACAAAGTAAACAAATTATTCCGAAAAAAGGTTGACGACAGGAGCAAAATGTTCTGCAACAAAAGAAATATAAGTATTCTGTTTTTTCTGACTTCACCAGAAGCAGCGACTTATATTGCTTCATTTATATCATAATAAAAAAGATGAAGTTACTTGTTAGTCATATTACCCAATGTATCCGATTGTCTAATAAGACAGATATTGGCTCTATTTACAGATATACAGAATTCCTTAAAAAATACTATCTTTGATAATAAAAGCAGCGTTCGCCACTAGCTTTAAATCCCCATTGATCAGAAGCTTCAACAGCGATCAAATGAACACCTTCGCAGCACTCTTTAGGTAATTGTAGTCCCCAGATTTGAGGAGAAAATTGCCTTCTGAACGGATTTCTACGATTGAAACGAGTTGGATATATTTTTAGCTGATTCCAACTTCTCACCCTTGCTACATTCACATCAAGTTCTTCTTTCTTCTCACATAATAACCATTCACCATTATCCAAACGACAACGTACTATTGTACTATCTGAAGCTCCATAAACAGTTACAAGCATTTCTCCCTGGTGTTTGTTTCTCAATTCATCGATATAAACATCTGTCGAGTCAATACCTGCAATCCAAATATTCATCTGTCGGGAAGCATCCATCCCTATGCCCTTATACCGGAAAGAATAGTCTTTCTCTGTAAAATCAAAAACAAAATAATTACGAGGAGTACCACATTGCATCAAAGCAGACGGAATACCTTCCCAATCCTTTTCTCCCACCCACCAGAAACCACAAGAAGCCCCTGTTACTAATTCATGTACACAAACATCCTGACCATGTAAAAAATTCCTCTCCACCTGATGCATGTGCCCAGTCAAAGCTAAAACATTCCCTCGTCCTTCTAATATTTCAATCAATGCGGATGAATTAGTAGTATGTACTAATGGAATATGCATACAAAGTACGATCTGAGCATTTTTAGGTACAAGTTTCAGATCATTTGAGACAAAGCGCAATTGACTATCAGAAATCTTCCCTACATAAGAACGTGTTCCTTTACCATAGACATTATTTAGAACAATAAAATGTACGTTTCCTTCGTTAAAAGCATAAGTCGCTGATCCAAAAGCTGTATTATATGAAAAGGTTTGATTAATCCTTATAGAATCAGCATCCCGATCGTGATTACCTATAACTGTCCATGATTGTACAGGCAATAGTTCCATCATCTGTTTGATAGCGGGAAATAAATTTAAATTGTTATTCACTAAATCACCTAAAAATATATTGAACGAAGACGAATCTGCTTGCAAAAGTTCTGGCCATAAAGAACGGGAAGCATAATCCAACTCCTGAGAATTACCGACTTGTACATCTCCTATTGCGTTTATTGAGAAATGCTTATTTACCTTTTTCTTATTCAATCCAAAATTGATTTGTTGCATCTCGGTATCCCCATGACTATTCCAATAATAAAATCCTGAATTTACTATTTGATTAGACAATAGTGTCCAATTATTCGGAAGAATCGGGAAGATACTGTTTCCCTTAGAAAGTCTGATTCTGAAATGTCCCTGTTTATCTGCAAGTAGAACAGTATCTCCATTAGATATGGCTATTCCCGAAATACCTTTTTCTCCTTTGTCCTGAATCCCATTTTGATTACCATCTTCATAGACACAACCTTCTATCCAAGCAACATCTTGAGCCAAACATTTTGTGGAAACAAAACTGCCTAATAAGAAGAATATATATATAATCATGAACTTTTTCATTTTTTCATCTTATTAAGATAAAAACAAGGAAGGATATATTAAGATAAAAACCATCTATATCCTTCCTCGCATTTACATTATTTTATTAAAAGCATAACGTTTACTTATCTGTATATTTAAAAACTATAGCATGGTTATTGTCATCTGTAAATGAAATATATCCAACTCCTGTGGAGGAGAAAGCTATATTCAAATTACTAGAAGCAATATCTGCTAATTTATGAGGATCTGACCATTGCTTAGTTTCATTATCCAAATAAATAACCTTTGGATAATCTTGATCTTGTTCATCTCTGTAGGCAACAAAAGGAGTACCATCAGGAGCTATTGATATGGCCACTGAAGTTGAAGTTGAGGTTTTAAAATCCAAAGGCAATGGATTTCCTCCTACTGTGGACCATTGTTTTGTTACCGGATCATATTTCTTTAGTCTCAAGTTATACACACCTGATGTCACTGCATCATCACTTGTTAAGATATAAAGTGTACCATTTTCTTCTGCTTCAATATCCAATCCAACAATACCAGTCTGAGTAGCATTTGGTTCTACATAGTTATTTAATAGAATACTCCATGTTCCATTTTTATATTCATATACTGAATGACCATAATTTACGCCTGCTACTGCCCCACGGTTAACCACCAACAGATAGGCAGCATGCTCTGTCTTAGCAAGATTACAATTATAGATTGGAGTCCCGGAAGCCAAAAGTGGTAATTCACTACTCGCCCAACTGTTCTGATAAATAGACATAACTAACACTCGCCTTGGAAAAGAAACTTTGTTGCTATTGTTCACTTGTGAAACAATAGTCTCTCCATTATCTAATACTCTTAAATGTAATTGCTGAGATTGAGCATTTACAAATCCTTGATTACCTACATAATTCCAGGTAGTCCCATTCCATTTCATTAAAGACGCAGCACCTGCAACTGTGGTAGCACTGTTATCAGAATAAACGACATAAGGAATTCCATCCTTGTCAATATCAAAATCATAATTTGACAAACTAACTTCTCCTCCAAAGCCTTCTAAAGAACCAACTGCTGTCCAAGTTGTACCATCAACAAGTTTTATGACAGCCATTTTCTCTTCTTCTTTTAGTTTAAAACCAAGATATGGAACTTGATCCACCGGGTTTATTTTTAAAACAGATCCACTGAAAACTGATGTCGCTGTAAAGTCCGGCATTCTTACCCAAGCCATATTAGAAGACTTAGCAACTGTTATCGTATACTTTACATTCTGTTTTCCATTACTAACAATGTAATCTACAGGAGCTGTAAAATCATTGGCAGTAGCACCACTAACTTGTGTAACTCCATCTACCAAGACGATATTACCATCGTTCGTCGTAAAGCGAGCGACAAGTGCACTTTTATCTATAAATGCAGGCATAGTAACCTTAGCTGTTGTGGAAGATAGGGTAGCTATATAATCATCTGATAATATACTTGAATTATCTTCAGCATAAAACCCAAAGGTTAACAGCTTAGCTTCAACTCCTTCATCTGTCCCATCATTCTTGTCATCCGAACAAGATGAAAACGCAGCAAACAAAACAATTACTGCCATCCAAAATAAATCTTTCATTCTATTCATACCATAAATATTTGTGGACCGGAGTCCTGTTATACAATCATATTATTACTAATTTTTAGGGTAAAGCACAGCTTTTATCATGGGAGTAGTGCTCAATAAAGATTTTGCAAAAGAAGAAATATCTTTTGCTGTTATACTATTTACTGTTTGTGCATAATTATTCAGATATTTCCAATCCTCCTGTTGATTGAATATGGAATTGCGAATCCAAGAAGTCCAAAAAGAGTTTTTTTGTTTATCCAATTCAAAATCTTTCAAAAGATTACGTTTAACATCCGTTAATATACCGTCAAATGATTCCGGATATTCATAAAGTCTTTGTAATTCTTCTTGTGTAGCATTAACCAAACTATCAACATCCTCTGGCAAGCAGACAAATCCAATCATCGTTCGTGATAAGAAAGAAGGATATAAACCCGCACTCGAAGCTACGCTTACACTATAGACTTTTCCCATTTCCTCACGCAAACGGTTAAGTAAACAAGTGCGCAACATCGCTTTCATTACATTCGATTTCAATGTGAATGAGCTAAACTCCTCTAACAAACTGTCTTGCTGGAAAATCAATGAAACTGATGCTTTAGGAGAATCCCCCGTGTGACGTATCAATGAACAGGATTTATAAGGTATATTACGTTCTGTATAACACCAATCCGTATCATTCGATCCTTTAGGTAATCCACCAATATATGTAGTGATTAACGGCTTTATATCCTGTATAGTACAGTCTCCCAAAATAACAAATGTGTAATCTTTCGCTGCACCATAAAAACGATTGAATAGAGGAAGCATATCCTCTTGCTTTACATATCGTGTTATTAAAGAATCAGAAAGTATTGTATTTGTGTAATTTCGTCCGTTCAAAAGCCACATTAGTTCTTCCTGAAAAAACTCCGTCGGACTTTTTTGCTTGACACGATAATTTTCTTTTGTCTTCTCTATTGTTTGTTTACAAATTGCTGTATCCAACTGAGGGTACATCCATTTGGTATAGAGTAGTTGAAACATTGTTTCCATATCCTTTACCTGCGATACTCCAGCTAGCCCAGTACGTGTCTTATCAACAAGTAGACGCATAGAAGCAGAGTTTCCTGCCAGAAAATAGTTCAATGCATCCCTTGAAAAATTTCCGGCTCCAGAAAGTGAAATAATACTGGGAGCGAATAGACCTGTATAATAATGTAAAGAATCTAAAGAATAAAGCCCTCCTTTCCGAAAACCAGTCAACAACACCTTCCCCTTATCGAGTTCTGAAGACTTAAATATAATGCGCGTGCCATTATTTAGCCAAAGAGACACAGCTCCTATCTCTGGTATATTTTCTTCTCTGACAATATGTCCCCCCGACGGTAATTGGCATAATTCATCCGGTACAGAAAAATATTTATTATACCGTTTCGAAGATTGTTTTCTGGCTTCTTTTATAATTGACATCAAAGTCGCATCTCCATTCACTTCCTTATTAGCTTTTTCATTTGCTCGCAATAGATAATGCATCTTTTGGGGTGAATATACTTTTGCCAAATTCCTAACCAAAGCAACAGAGTCTAGTTCTGGAAAATATCGTTGAACTAATCGATACTCTTCTTGTAATGAGGTAAATCTGTTTCCTACATAAAAATCGGCATAAATATCGTTCATTAATTCAACGGAAGCAGGATTTTGCTGATTTTGAAGTTTATTCTCCAAGTTATTATAAATAACCTTTTTGGCACGTTCTATTTCCGTCTCAGTAAACCCATAACGAAAGATTTGCTGTTGCTGTGCAATAAACTCCGAAATACCTTTTTCCATTTTCCCAGGTAGTAGTTCTACCGAACATAGCAATACTCCAGTTGCATTCAGAAAACTTGAGTACTGAATACTGGCTTTCCTATAAGAAGGATTTTCAAAAGCCCAAGCATTCATTCGCATCTTAAAAAGGCGATTCAATAATGTTCGGGTCAAATAAGCCTTATAATCCTTTGCTGTCTGAACCGGTTTTGAAAGTGGCAGCAACTGAATCATATCCAATTCTATTGTTTTCAGCGATTCATTGGTAAGTATCTTTACCGCTTCCTTTTTAT
This sequence comes from uncultured Bacteroides sp., assembly GCA_900557355.1. Classification (GTDB taxonomy): domain Bacteria; phylum Bacteroidota; class Bacteroidia; order Bacteroidales; family Bacteroidaceae; genus Bacteroides. Next base: position 8,308 of record USSR01000105.1, on the reverse strand, counting down.
AAACAGGAATGTGGCATTGCTTCCAAATAGGAGAGGCAAGAGACGATAGTTTCCCGAATTTCTCCTTTATAAGCGTCTCAACCTGTTCAGGATTTATATCACCTACAACGGCCACAGCCATTAGTGAAGGATGATACCATGTTTGATAATAATCCAGAATATCCTCTCGTTTACAGTTTCTAATGACAGCCGTATCACCAATAGTCATTCGTTCGGAATAGTGCGAACTATTCAGAAGCTCCAATAGAAAAGCTGTATCACTATCGCGTTTGGCATCTCTCTTCGACAACCATTCCGAAAGTATAACTCCACGTTCTTTTTCTACCTGCATTGAATCGATAGAAAGCCCGCCTGCCCAATCAGCTAAGATAGTTAATGTTGAATCTACCATTTGAGGATTGGATGAAGGCAACTGCAATTTATACACAGTCTCATTAAACGAGGTGTGCGCGTTTAAATCTTTCCCGAATTTGGCTCCTTTCGACTCTAAGAAACGAACCATACCATCAGAGGGGAAATGATAACTACCATTAAATGCCATGTGTTCTAGGAAATGAGCCAATCCTCGTTGATTCTCCTTCTCCATGACGGAACCAGCCTTCACAAACAAACGATAAACGGCTTCCCCTTTGGGATTCGTATTCGGGTAAATATAATAGGTTAATCCATTATCCAGTTTTCTTACAATCAGATTCTTATCATACTGTAAGAACTCCGATGATTGCCCGTATACAACAGGGCTTAGCAATAAGCCTATAAAAATCAGCCATAAAAACTTTTTCATTCTACTCCTTCATTAATTCTGTTTCTCTATCACCAGTTCGCGCTGTAAACCGTCGGGACCTGGAAGCCCCATAGTCAGTCCTTGATTATTGCCAGTCAAACGAATGGTTATTGTATTGTCTTTGTTCTCATCTAAATGATTTGGCATCCATCGGATGCGTATGGGCATATCATAAATACCCGGTAGAAAAGTTAATGTACTACCCTTTGTTACCAGTTCAAAATCAACACCGGATTTCAGACCATCTCCTACTATGACTTGATAGTTCACTTCCAGATTCTCAGTCAGAGGTTTCGAACTCAGATACACACTATAAGTATTAATGTTATTCACATCCGACTTGACAATAACTTTAGATACACCTTTATCTGTCATAATATGAATAAAAGGCGTATCATAAGGCTCTTTCTCATCAGTAGTACATGCCCAAAGGCAGCTTATTAGTAATATAAAGTATAGTGATCTCATAAATGATTTATTTTTAATTGTTTACTGTCGGATTGGGTTGCATATTTGTATTCGCATTCAATTCTACTTGCGGAATAGGCAATACAAAATAATCACTAGGATAAACGATCTTTTCCACTGAAGAATTCGTATTTTCCTCACGTTTAAGATCCTGCTTCCAGCGTATAATGTCAAAGAAGTTATGTCCCTCAAAACAGAGTTCCTTTACACGTTCCTTCTCTATCAGTTGTATCAGTTTTGCGTCTGAATATTGACTAAGTGTATTGACTGCATAGTCTGTATCTACAGCACGCTCCAAAATAGATTTAAGATATCCGGAAGCAGCTGTATAATCTTTCAGATGCCAAGCTGCTTCAGCAGCATTCATATACATTTCGGAAAGACGGAAAACAAATGGATCATCCCTATTCACTTGATTATCTGGCTGTTTTAGAGAATAATATTTGGAACAATAAGCTATTCCATCTTTATTTCTAAGTAAGCCAAGACGGATATCTCCTTCATCGAACAACGTAAATAATGTATCTGCAGGAACACAGGAAGCATCATAAAAAGCCTTTAATTTTCCTGATTGATCTATTCCATTCAATCGAAAGATAGCTTCTCCCGTAGTAGAAAGATCCTGGTACATATTTAAATAGGTATCTCCTTGAGACAGTTTCCCTGTCCCAATTGCCAGTTTTGCATACTTCAGGGCGTTATTCCAATCTTCCATATACAAATAGACTCTCGAATATAATGCGTTGACCGCTTGTAAAGAAGCATAATATATTCCACTTGATTCAATGCCCCTGAAACAATCGGCAGCTCGTTCCAAATCTGCTAAAATTTGTAAATATACTTTCTTAACACTCTCCCTGGAAACATTATCATCGGGACCTGGAGTTTTTAATAGAATAGGAACTCCTAAATGTGAAGCATCTGACGTGTAATTATAAGGTTGTGCATATACCCTACATAAATCGAAATGGCACAATGCCCTCAAGAATAAAGCTTCTCCGAGAATACGTTGACACATATCCTTTGCATTCGGATAAGCTGAAATCACCTGAGGCTGATATTGAATTACATTATTCACATTTGCCAAGGCTTCATATATTTTACGCCAAATATACCCTACAGCTCCTGTCTCTTGTAAAGCATCAGAAGTAAAATTATACTGATCAAGCATATCTGCTCCTGCAGAGACATACTTCATTGACAACATATTTCCGGCAACATCCGGATATTTTGTAAACTCATTGTCATAATAAGCATACATCTTATTATATGCGCCAACCAGCCCTGCATTAAGTCCGTCAGGATCTGAAAGGAATGAAGGGATTGTTGTTTTTCCTTTTTCTTCAACTTCTAAAAAATTGGTACAACTGCTAACCAATTGCATAATGATGCATAAAGCACCGACTAGTAGATATATTCTTTTTTTCATGTTATCTTAAACCTATTTAATTATAATCCTACATTTAGTGCTATCGAGAAATATCTTTCCATCGGATAACCACTCATACATGTTTTATAAGAATTATGATCCTTTCCCGAATAAGGGGTCCAGACCCATAAATTATCTCCAATTAAAGAAATAGAACAATCTTTTAAGCCAGTCGAATGTAGAATTGTCCGGGGAATTCGATAGGAAAATACTAGATTCTGCAAACGAACCTGAGTTTTGTTATACAAATAACGGGTAGAGTTCATCACCGACTGAGTAGAGACACCCCATATTGGTTTAGGGTTCAGCACTAAATCGCCGGATTTTTGCCAACGATTCAACTGGTCAATAGACTGATTTTCCGTCATTATATTCAACCCATCCGAATTACTTGCCCTACCGAAAGATGTAAATCCGTAGCCTCCTATTGAATAATTGAACATAAAGCGCAAACTAAAATCTTTGTACGTTAAAGTATTTGTCAAGCCACCAGCTAGGACAGGAGTTGAACTCTTATACGGGACACGGTTATCCGTACTGTAAATCCGTGTTATATTCCCTTTTGCATCATACCACAAAGGTGCTCCGTCACGAGGATCAACTCCAGCCCAGCGCACTAAGTTATATGTATGTATGTCATATCCTTCCCTCCAAACCATCTCACCCATATTTTTCTGAATGCCATTATATAGCTCTAAGAGTTTATTACTATTATGTGCTAGATTCAGATCAGTTAACCAACTGAAATCACCATCTTTCTTCGGCCGGAAATTGTGACTAGTTATAGTCACTTCAATCCCTTTATTTAATATTGTTCCTACATTTCTATACACACGAGTATCACCTGTCGTTCGAGAAACATCTAAATTACTCAACAAATTAGTTGTCTTATTATGATACCCTTCAACTTCTATATCCAAACGATCGAACAAGCGTACACGAACACCTATATTTGTCATATAAGTAGTTTCCCAACTCAAACGGCTGTTTGGACAGCCCGACATAACACCACCTATTTCTCCTGCATAAGAATAACTTTCCCCATAAGAATATAAGCCAAGAGCTTCCTGAGAACCTAAGCGGGAATTTCCATTTGCCCCATAACTAGCTTTTATTTTCAAAATATTCATCCATGGAATATTGTAAAAACTCTCATTCTGAACATTCCAAGAAACTCCTATAGAACCAAAATTAGCCCAGCGTACATCTGACCCAAATTGTGAATTTCCGTCTCTACGTCCATTTAATGTCACATAATATCGATGATCGTAAGAATAACTAAGCTGCCCTAACATAGAAGCTTTGCGTTTCGTCTTACTAGTATTAGTCCCTTTACGCTCTTTTGCATAAGACACATCTTGAATATGATCATTAATGAAGCCTGACCCTGTAACTCCAAGTGTCACATAGTCCTGTGAACCAGCCTCAATCCCCAATAATCCACTTATATCATGTTTATCAAAAGACTGCTTATAATTAATGCGATGTACAGTAGTCCAGTTCATCATATTTAATGAGTTTCTAGTGGAATAACCTATCGGACCATCAGCGCTCGTCATTCCGGACCAATTAGTACGAGCATAATAAATTTCTTCCTTACCTGACTGATAATCAACACCAAATTGTCCTGTGTAAGATAACCCTGAAAGAATATCATATCTCAACATTAAATTGGCATTCGTATATAAAGTCTTTTGATTATAAATATTCTCTTCCCTTTCCGCTACACTGTTCAAGAAACGGTTCTCCGACCATTTAGGGCTTCCATCCGTTTCTTTTCCGGATATAACCTTATTGTAAAGACGAAAAGTTCCATCTTCATTATATGGTTCGAATATCGGTAAGTACTCATAATAATCCCTTCCTGGATTAAACAAATCATTCACATTATAAGAAGTAGCAAGATCAACCGAGACCTTAAACTTTCGAAGAAAAGTAAAATCCAAATTAGAACGAATAGAAAAACGCTGTTGTTTATTCCCTTTCACCGTTGCTGTATTCTCTAAATAAGAAGCTGATAAATAATACGCTGTATTCCGAGCCCCTCCCATTAAAGATAAATTTGTTTGAAAAGTATTAGCGGTATCATAAAACACATCTGTCCAATCTGTATTTGTAAGGCTGTATTTGTTCATTTCATTATCAGTATAGGGAAAGTATTTTAAATCGTTCCCTGCATTTTGATAAGCTTCCTTAGCTAACATTAGATATTGATTGGCATTCAGAACTTTCGGACTAGTACTCTTATCAATCTTTGCAACTCCATATTGAGCCGTTAAATGAATACGCAAGTCACCTTCTTTTCCTTTTTTAGTTGTTATCAATATGACTCCGTTTGCACCATTCGCTCCGTAAATGGAAGTTGCCGTAGCATCCTTCAATACTGTTATTGACTCAATATCATCAGGATTGATAAAAGATAACGGACTGATAGTCGTACTCATTCCAGGAATCAAATTAGTATGTTCACCTGTATAAATAGGAGTCCCATCCACAACCCACAATGGCTCGTTCGAAGCAGATAGAGAAGCATCTCCACGAACCCTTACATTGTAACGTGCACGTGTATTATCCGGTGAATCTGTATTCGGATCAATTTTCACTCCCGGAATCAAGCCATCCAACATTTTATCCACTCGTAAAGCTGGTAATGCTTTTAACTGGTCAGCATTCACTTGAAAAGCACTACCGACTTGGTCTAGCCTCTTTTGTGCTGTACCATACGCTCCTACAACCACGACATCATCAATAGAAATCGCATCCTGAACAAGTTTTACATTAAGTACTCTTCCCTTAACGGGTACTGTTTTCGTTTTCATCCCCACAAATGAAAAAGTTAAAAAAGCCTCTGCCTTACTAGACACTTGAATTGAATAGCGTCCATCCATATCCGTTATCGTAATATTACGAGTATCCTTTTGTTGTATAGTTACACCGACTAATGGTTCACCGGTATCATCCTTTACTTCTCCTGTTACTAAGAATTTATCATCCTGCTGTAGTTCTTCTTTTTTATTAACAGTGATAATATTGCCAGACTTTTTAAAAATAAAACCTGTTCCATTAAACAAACGATTCAAAACATCAAAAACTGATTCCTTTTCTGCCGTAACGGAAATCGGTGTTATAGTCTCCAATAATTCTGTATTATAAACAAAATCCAGTTTGGTCTGTTTTTGGATCTCATTAAACAATGTACTAACAGAAACACCACTCAAATGTAACGTTACCTTATAATTCTCTTGCATATAATCTTCACCAACGAACAAGAACGATTCCTCACTATAATTTTCATGAGAAATGGCATACAGGTAATTAGGGACTAATGTTGTACATAGCAACATTATAATAATTAGAATTCTCATAATCACTTATATATTATTATTTATTCTTCCGATCAATTTTAATACGAAGTCCGGAAATCTTAAAGTCAACATTTACTGTCTCTTCGATAGCATTCAAAATGACAGCTATATCGTCATATCGATATAAACTGCCTGTGAAATGAAGTTCTTTCAATGATTTATCTAAGAAATCAACATCTACATTATACCACAATGCAAGTTCTTCCATCAGACTTCCCAGACTCTCATCATAAAAAATAAAACGATTAGAATGCCAAGCGGTATTTAATAACAAATCTTTATTTTCAACTGATAAAAGATCCGTAGAAGCATCCCATATGGCTAGCTGTCCTGGTGATAGTTTATGCAACTTTTGAGATTGAGTATAAATTCCAATGCTACCCTGCACTAAAGCAACTTCAACTTTTCCTTTCACACGAGACTTCACATTAAACGCCGTCCCAAACTGCTGTATCAAAATTCCTTGAGTTTCTACTTTAAATGGATGTAATGAATCTTTCGCTATTTCAAAAAAGGCCTCCCCTTTCAATTCTACAGTTCGTTCATTCATACCTTTAAAACTAACCGGATATTTCAACTCTGATAAAGAATTCAAATGTACCCTTGTTCCATCTGATAAAGTTAATCGAAATTCTCCTCCACGAGGAACAGACAAAGTATTCTGTTGACTTATTTCCACTTTTGATGTTTCTGGGATATGATAAACAATCATCCCATCATACTCTCTTGCAATAGGTGTATCACCTATATAAATCCAATGTTCTTGCCCTGATTTTTTCAATTGTTTAGCACTACCATCTTCTAAAGTCAATATTGCTTTTGACTCTCCAGGAGTTATTCGTGATGCCTCATAGTAAAAATAGAGTCCTCCCCCTACAGAAAATAGCAATATCAGTAGAGCACAAGCAATCTTCAACCAACGACGAGAAAAAAAGCCTATTTTTCTTTGCGTTGATATCCTTCTAGTTCCCTTATGTAAAGAGGTCCATACTTTACGGAAAGCCTCATCCGATTTAGCATCAAAACGATGATATTGACGATAATCCTCAACAGCAGTCTTATCCAAGTTGATTTTCTGAAAAAAACGCAGATGAGATTCATCCTCTTGCAACCATTTTTTTAGAATTTGGTCTTCTTCTTTAGATAAACACCCGACCAAGTATTTAACAATTAGTTTTTCAATCTCCATACTATCTAATTATCATTTGTATTACACAAACGATTATAGATATAAATCGAGGTACAAGAAAAGAATAAAAAATGAGGTATCTGGATATTTTTTTTGCAATTTCTCTTTCAGATTGTTCCGAAGAGTTTTCATTGCACGTTTCTTTTGAGTTTTAACAGTTTCTATTGACAACGATAATTTTTTAGCAATAGCATCATTATCATAACCTTCCAGATGTAACAAGAATATTTCCCGACAACGTTCCGGAAGTAAATCAATCTGTTTAAATAGTAAGCGAAAAACTTCTTCTTTCTGAAAAGAATCATCCGACAAGAAACGATTTGCAGTCAAAGCTTCTTCAATATAACGACTTTCTACATTTTGATGTCGCAAATAATCAAAAGCCGCATTTCTTATCGAAATATAAAGAAATGAACGAAAATTCGCTTGCGAAGGAAATATACGATTTTCTTCCCACAAAGATGCAAATACATCTTGTACGATATCTTCAGCTATATCTTCACGTTTCGTATATTTTTGAGCATAACATACTAATATCCCGTAATAATCACTGAACAATCTTTCAAATATATCTTTCCGATTAATAGAAAAACCAGGCTCACGTATCATTTAGCAAGTTTTAGACAGCAAATATAGAAATAAACGATAGAAAAAAACAATAAATAAACATTAAATCATATTTCAGAATTAAGAATATTCGAACACTCTACACCGTTTACCTCTTTCAGGATTTTCTGAATTTCTTGAAGAATGCTCTCAACCTTTTCATTTATTTCCGTAGAAAAGTCCTCCCCACGCCTTGCCTCCAACCAACTCAGTAGAATTACAGCATTCCCAGCTCCAATCAATGTAAAAAGAGGAAGAAGTTTGTGAGCTATTGCAGCTATTTCATCCACCTCCTTAGCATTTAATGCCTGCACCATCCGGTCAGCACTCTTTTGTGTTTCCTCTATAAATGTTTGGATAATGGAATGTGTAGCTTCAGGATCATCCTCCGAAAAAGAAGTGAGGGCATTTACATTTAGTTGCATATCTTCTGTTATATGCGCTTCATCGGCCGAAAGTTGACCTTC